>JAAWGB010000074.1 GCA_022795075.1 Clostridia bacterium
GCGGCTTATAACATATTATCAGACGAATTTTTAAGAGAGCAATATGACTATGAATTAAAAAGAGAAAAAATAAGATATGAAGAAAACATTTATGAAAAGCAACAATCGAATACAGACAATGTAGTAAGAAATTCTTATAAGCAAAATAGCCAAGCAACCAAAGAATCAAGAGGGGTGCAAAAACAAGAACGAATCAAAAAACAAAAAATAGGTACCATAGGTTCGATGGTTGATTTAACCAAAACATTAATTCATGACTTAGCAAGAAATAAAGAAAGAAGAAAAGAACTAAAAGAAATGACGAAAAAAGATGTACTTGCCATAATTCTAACAATCATAGTAGTTATTTTAATCGGAATCATTTTATGGTTTTTACCTTTTACAAATGGTTGGATGAGAGAATTATTATTTGAAAATCCATTATTTAATTGGATAGGAAAACTATTTTCATGATTTTTTAACTTCGTCTTAACAATTGGCAGGAAAGGAAGGAATAAGAAATGCACTATGCAGATATAAAAAAAGCAGATATAGCAAATGGATTAGGAGTTAGAGTTTCTGTTTTTGTAAGTGGTTGTACGCATCATTGCAAAAATTGTTTTAATAGTGAGGCATGGGATTTTAATTATGGGAAGGAATTTACTGGCGAAGAAATTGAAAAAGTAATAAATGAATTAGACCATCCTTATGTATCTGGCTTATCTTTATTAGGAGGAGAGCCATTGGAATATAGTAACCAAAAAGGACTCTTACCACTACTTAGAAAAGTAAAAGAGAAATTTCCAGAGAAAAATATATGGTGTTATACAGGATATAAGTTTGATCAAGATGTTATGAATGATATGTGTAACAAATGGGAGGAAACTCCAGAAATCTTGTCATATTTAGATGTTGTAGTAGATGGTAAGTTTGAGGAAGATAAAAAAGATTTAAAATTACGTTTTAGGGGGTCTAGTAATCAAAGAGTGATTGATGTCAAAAAATCACTAAAAGAGAAGAAAGCGATATTATTTGAATTCTAACTATTGACAAGTCTTTGGCTTTCATGTATAATAATAATATTAAAAGGGTTATCCCACATACACTTTTCGTATGGACCGGAAGGAGGGGAATATAAATGTCAGAGATAAAAGTTAATAATGGTAATATAGAAGATGCCTTAAAAAGGTTTAAAAGACAATGTGCAAGAAATGGAGTATTGCAAGAAGTACGTAAAAGAGAACATTATGAAAAACCTAGTGTAAAGAGAAAAAAGAAATCAGAGGCAGCAAGAAAAAGAAAATTTTAAGAAAATTGGATTGGAAGTTGAAGGTGTAAAAATACTTAAGACTTCCAATTTTTGTATTTTATAGTTAAATAGCATAAATTTACAACCTTAGTAAAATAAGTATAATAAATAAAAAAAGTCGTATACTAAATAAAAGGAGGAAAAGAGATGGAATATAAACAAACGCAGATAAAAAAAGGAATCAAACTTCATACGATTCACACAGATAAATTTAAAACAAATTTAATAGCGGTTTTTTTAACAACCAAATTAACAAGAGAAGATGTAACCAAAAATGCAGTTATTTCAGCACTTTTAAGAAGAGGGTCTAAAACTATGCCATCACAAGAAGAAATTAGTAAACAGATGGAAGAGATGTATGGAGCAAGTTTTGACTGTGGTTTAGACAAAACAGGAGATAATCAAGTTTTAAAATTTTATTTAGAAACCGTAAATGATAACTTTTTACCACAAAAAGGAGAAGATATGTTAAAAACTTCTCTTGAAAAACTATTAGAAATTGTATTGAATCCATATATAGAAAATAGCCAATTTAAAGAAGAATATGTTGAACAAGAAAAAAATAATATTAGGCAAAGAATAGAAGGAAAAATTGATAACAAAGCAAGATATAGTATGGATCGTTGTATTGAAGAAATGTACAAAAATGAACCTTTTGGTTTTTATAAATTTGGTTATGTAGAAGACTTAGAAGGTATGAATGGAAAGAATTTATATGAATATTATCAAAATTTAATCAATACTTGTAAAATTGATGTATTTGTATCTGGTAATTTAAACGATGAGATTGATCAAGTGATTCATGCTAATCAAAATATAGTAAATTTAAAAGAAAGAACACCTAATTATGTAATTCCAAAAGAATTTAATAAAGTTCTTCCAGAAAAAGAAAATGTTGTAACAGAGTCAATGGAAGTAACACAAGGAAAACTAATATTGGGGTTAAATGTAGCTATAGATAAGGAAAACTTAAGATATGATACACTAATCTATAATAGCATTTTAGGAGGAAGTGCGAATTCTAAAATGTTTCAAAATGTTAGAGAAAAAGCTCATTTGGCATATGTAGCAAGTTCTTCTTATTTAAGATATAAAAATAACATTTTTGTAAATTGTGGAATTGAAATAGGAAATTATGAAAAAGCGTTAGAACTTATCAAACAACAAATAGAAGATATGAAAAAAGGAGAATTTACGGAAGAAGATATAGAAAATGCCAAAAAAGGAATTATAGCAACTATAAAAACAATTGATGACGAACAAGATACAGGAATTACCTACTGTTTTGGTCAAGAATTATCACAAAGTGATGTTTCAATCGATGAGTATATAGATAACATACAAAAAGTCACAAAAGAAGATGTCATCCATATAGCACAAAATGTGGGAATTCATACAATTTATTTTTTGAAAGATTAAATCTTTCAAATAGAATATTATTTTAGTAAAGGAGGAAAGAATTTGCAAGTTATTGAGAATTTAAAAGTAAAAGAAAAAGTATATATAGAAAAATTGGAAAATGGTTTAACAGTTATGATTATTCCTAAAAAGGGAATTCAAAAAAAGTATATGATATGGGGAACCCATTATGGTTCAAATGAAAGTAGTTTTGTCGTTCCAGGAGAGGAAGAACTTACAACCGTTCCAAATGGTGTCGCTCATTTTTTAGAGCATAAATTATTTGAACAAGAAAATGGGACAAATAGTTTGGATGTTCTAACAGCTTTAGGAGTAGAGGCAAATGCCTATACAACAAATGACCATACAGCTTATTTATTTGAATGTACAGACAATTTTTATGAGGCAATGGATGAATTAATGGATTATGTTCAACATCCTTATTTTACTGATGAAAATGTAGAAAAAGAAAAAGGAATTATTGGACAAGAAATTATGATGTATGACGATTATCCTGAATGGAGAGTCTATTTAAATGCTATGCAAGCCATGTATCACAACAATCCTGTTAAAATCGATATTGTAGGAACAATTGAAACAATTAGTAAAATTGATAAAGAGATTTTATATAAATGTTACCAAACTTTTTATAATCCTTCTAATATGACGATAGTATTGTGTGGGGATTTTGAGCCACAAGCAATATTAGAAGAAGTAAAGAAAAGACTAATTGATACCAAGGCAAGTGGTGAAATAAAAAGAGAATATCCAGAAGAACCACAAGAAATTGTACAAGAGAAAATTGAACAAAAATTAGAAGTTAGTCAACCCCTTTATACCATAGGAATAAAAGATACAAAAGAATGTGATGTAAAAAAACACATTGCCATGGAAATTTTACTAAATCTGATAATTGGCAGAAGTTCTAGTTTGTATCAAGAACTTTATAACGAAGGAACAATTTTTGCACAACCTAGTTTAGAATATGAATTTACCAATATATATGCACATGCTTTAATAAGTGGCCAATCAAATGAACCAGAAAAAGTATACACTAAATTTAAAGAAGAAGTAACAAAATTAAAGACAAATGGAATCAATCAAGAAGATTTTGAAAGAATGAAAAAAATGATATATGGTGGATATATCAGAGAATTTAATGATGTGGCAAATATTGCAAGGATGTTTTTAGCAGACTCTTTTAATGGTATTAATAGTTTTGACTATTTAGAAGAAATAAAGGGGATTACTGTAGAATATTTGGAACAAATCTTAAAAGATGTCTTTAAAGAAGAAAAAATGATTATTTCTATTGTAAAAAATTAAAAAAAGTCATGTAGGAAAAACGGTATTTTTAAGAGAAATATAAAGATACCGTTTTTTTTGGTTTCAATTTGTCGAAAAACCATAAAAATTGCGTACGAAAGTTGGCAAAAAGCTTAGAAAAAGCTTGACTTGCGTAAAGTCTTGTGATAATTTATAATTATACGAAGGAGAAATAATAAAAAAGGAGAAATAAATATGTTGAATGATGAAATTTGTAAATTGAGAAACAAATTGAACAAAAGCATTGAACAAGGTAGCGATTATAGTGTTATCTATCAGTTAAGTGTGGAATTAGATGAACTGATTGCAAAATATTATGAAGAATCAAAAAATAATAAAAAAAAAACTGGCATGGAGGACAACCATGCAAATTAAAACCTTTTAAGCATATTTGTGTTTAAAAGGTTTTGTGTTAGATTGTAACAATTAATGTCAAGATTCTATATGAAAAGCTTGAAACAAAAATAAATATATACTATAATAACAACATACAAGAATAACTTTGTTTAAAATTAGATAAAGTTTTTTTAAAATAAAGGTGTGATAAATATGAACACAGTCATATTAAAATTTGGAGGAACTTCTGTAGCAGACAATATTAAATTAAATGTAGTTGCTAAAAAAATAATTAGTTTAAAAAACAAAGCAAAAAATGTAGTAGTAGTTGTATCTGCGCAAGGAAAAACAACCAATCAACTAATAAAAGAAGCACAAGAATTATCAGCTATTCCTGAAGAAAGAGAAATGGATATGTTGTTATCGACAGGTGAGCAAATAACAGCATCAAAATTAAGTATATTATTAAACCGAAAAGGATATCCAGCTGTATCTTTAACAGGTTGGCAAGCTGGTATAAAAACCAATTCCATTCATACTAGTGCAAAAATTGAACAAATCTATACAAAAAGGATAGAGCAAGAATTAGAAAAAGGAAATATTGTTGTTGTAACAGGATTTCAAGGATTAAATGAAGAGCAAGATATTACAACTTTAGGAAGAGGCGGATCAGATACAACTGCAGTTGCTTTGCAAGTAGCATTAAAGGCAGATAAATGTTACATTTTTTCAGATGTAGATGGTATTTATTCAGCAGATCCCAATATGATTACAATGGCAAAAAGATTAGATGAAATTTCTTTTGACGAAATGCAAGAGGTGGCAGATTCAGGAGCCAAAGTATTACATGATAGATGTATTCAGATGGGAAAAAAATTTGACTGTGACATTATTGCAAAATCAACTTTCTCAGATGAAGGTGGGACAAAGATTTGCCAACAAATTGAGTCATCAGAAGTAAAAAGTATTGTCAAAAATGAAAATTTAATAGCCATTGAAATAGAAAATCAGCAGTTTTATGATATTTATCAATGTTTGTTGGAAAATAATATTCTAGTAGAAGCTTTTCAAAAAAGAGAAAAAGTAATAGAATTTAGAATTAAAAAAAGTGAATATAATAAAGTAATAGAGTTATTAGATAGTAATTATCCAACCTGCCAAGTAAAACAAAAGGATTTAATGAAATTGAGTGTAGTTGGATATGGTATTATACAAGATAACCAAGTATTAAATCAAGTAATAAAAATATTAAAAAAATACAAAATTGAGATACTAGAGGTCAATTTGACCTTGGCTAAAATCGAAATTTTGGTAAAAGAGATAAATAATGAAATTGTGAAAATTTTACATGAACAATTAATAAAATAATTTTGAGATAGTAGTTTTAATTTTAGAAATAGGGGTAAAAGGAAAGCATTACTAAGTCCAAGATGATTACCCAAAAGATAATACAAAAAAAGAAA
>JAAWGB010000075.1 GCA_022795075.1 Clostridia bacterium
TAAAATCGAATTTGACGCTAATAGAAACATAAATTTAAAGCTAGTATTTACAAATATAAAAAGTAAGTAAAAAGGTTTCCTTATCATTACAGCAGCATATGATGCTGTAATGATAAGGAGAATGATGAAAACTTAGAGTAGAGAACCATTCACCTAATTAAATATTTTGAGATTTGGTTCATAAAACCTATTTTAAATTAAAACTAAGGAGAAAACAGATGGAAAACAAATTTAAAATAAGTGGTTTATGGATACCATATCAAATTTTAACAGATAAAAATTTAAGAGATAAAGAAAAAATAATTTATTCATTAATATTATTTTTTAGCAATAATAAAGGTTATTGCAGTATAAGAAATAAATATTTAGAGAATTTACTACATAGGTCAACTAAAAGAATTTCAGGAATAATAAACACATTACAAGATAAAAAGTATATACATATTATTCCTAGAAATAATAGAGAACAAAGAAAATTATATCCATTAGTAGATATAAGAGATATTAATAAAAAAGTATTATTTAAAGGACTATTTATTCCAATAAGTGTATTAGCAGATAGTAATTTAAATGATAAAGAAAAATTTATATATTCAATTGCTTTGTATTATAGCAATGTTCATAAACAATGCACATTGAACAATGAAAATCTTCACGAGATTTTGGTGTAACTAAAAATCAAGTATCAAGAATTGTAAATAGTTTAAATAAAAAAGGATACACTATTAATGACTATTTCTATAAAAATAATCACAAAGAGATTTTATATAGAAAGATTAAACCTATACGCAAAAATGATGATACCCATGGTAGAAAACTACAAGATAAGTATTATCAAAAAGTTCAACAAGATATACTCGAAGATGTTAATGTATTAAAAAGTAAAAATAAAAATTATAAAAAATATAATAGAATTAGCAATTATGAAGGTAGAGAATATGAACCAGAATTTTTAGAAACTTTATATGCTAATGAATTTTAAATAAGGAGTACAGTTTTTTTGTATTCCTTTTGTATTTTTTAGAAAAAAAGTATAAATTCAATTGACAAAAGAACTAATGTTTGATAATATATAACAAATAAGAAATGAGGCTTGATATAATATGGATAATAAATTAATTGGAAATGAAAATAATATTATATTTTATACCGATGAAGAAGGAAATGCTAATATAGAAGTAATATTACAAGATGAAGATGTTTGGCTTAATGCTCAAGCTATTGCAGAATTATTTGAAATTACAGATAAAGTAATATATAAACATATAAAAAATATATATGAACAAGAAGAATTAAAAGAAAATAGCACAGTCGCAAAAATTGCGACTATGGGTAAAAATGGTCAAACTTATCAAGTAAAGTATTATAACTTAGATATGATTATATCTATTGGATATAGAGTAAATTCAAAGAAAGCAGTAAAATTTAGGCAATGGGCAAATAAAATAATCAAAGAATATATTATACAAGGTTTTAGCTTAAATGAAGAAAGATTCTTAAAGGGTAGAAAATCAGATCAAGAGTATTTTAAAAGATTACTAGAAAAGATAAAACTAATAAGAACAAGTGAGAGAATGTTTTATCAAAAAATTACAGACATTTTTGCAGAATGTAGTTTAGATTATGATAAAACAAGTGATTTAGCAAGAGAGTTTTATGCGACTATTCAAAATAAGTTTCATTTTGCTATAACGAGCAATACAGCTGCAGAAATTATATATAATAGAGTTGACAGTAAAAAAGAAAATATGGGATTAACTACATGGAAAGAAGCACCCGAAGGAAAAATATTAAAATCTGATGTAACAATAGCAAAGAATTATTTATCTGAAACAGAATTAAAAAATCTGAATAATGTAGTAAATATTTTTCTTGATATAGCCGAAGATAATGCCGAAAGAAATATTCCAATGTATATGAAAGATTGGAAAAAAGAAGTTGATACAGTGTTATCTATAAGACATTATGATATTTTAGAAGGTAAAGGAAAAATATCAAAAAAAGAAGCAGACGAGAAAGCAGAAAAAGAATATGAAAAGTATAAAGTAATTCAAGACAAAAAATTCTTATCTGATTTTGATATATTACTGTTAGAAGCGGAGAATATAAATAAATCTAAAAATGATAAAGTATAAATTGGAGATAGCAAGATTAAAAATTCAAATCCTTTGTAATACAGATAAATAGCAAGTTTGAAAAGATTAAATACACTGAAATTTATGTACTCTGCATATTCTTTGCAATATTTTTGTATTAACAGAGGATTAGAAAGCTTGTCTTTCTATATGTTGACAGGAAAGTCTCTGATTTCCTTATCCTGCCTTGTGATTTTGACAAAATATAAGAAAGACAAGAAAGTAAGAATATGGCATAATACGGCTAATATTAAAATTAAAATAAAAATAGAATAAAAAGAAGAAATGATATTGAAAGAAGGAGATTTATAATGAATAATAGACCTATAAATACATTGTTTATGCTAATGTCCTTAGATGGAAAAATTAGTAGTGGAAATAATGATGAATTGGATGCTGATAAAGATTGGTGCAAAATAGATGGAGTAAAAGAAGGACTACATCAATATTACGAAATTGAACAAACAACAGATTGGTATTCACTAAATACTGGTAGAGTAATGGAAAAAATAGGAGTAAATGATAGAACAGAAAAACCAAATAAAGTTGAAGTTAGATTTGTTATATTAGATAGAAAACCACATCTAAATGAGAAAGGAATAGAATATCTTTGTAATTGGACTGAAAAGACTTTTATAGTAACAGATAATAAGAAACATCCTGCATATAAATTATTAGATAAATTCGATAATTTAGAAATCATATATTATGACAATATAGATTTAGTAACATTAATGGAAGACTTAAAAAATGATTATGGTGTAGAGAAAATAACTATTCAATCAGGAGGGACACTAAATGGAGAATTTTTAAGAAACAATTTAATAGACTATGTTCATATTGTAATTGCACCACTTTTAGTTGGTGGAGCTGATACTAGTACATTAATAGATGGAAAAGCAATCACACAAGTAGAAGAATTAAATAAATTAAAAGCATTAAAATTAATTGAATGTAATGTGTTAGAGGATTCATATATTCAATTGAAATATAAAGTTATAAAATAGGAGGCACAATAAATGTCAAGATTGAAAATGAGAGTGGCTGTTCACTTAATACTTGAAAAAGATAATAAATATTTATTATTAAGAAGATATAATACTGGTTATGAAGATGGAAATTATAGTGTAGTTGCAGGACATGTAGATGGAGATGAAACTATAATTTCAGCTATGAAAAGGGAAGCATTAGAAGAAGCTGGAATAAATATAAATGAAGAAGATTTAAAAATAGTTGAAGTTATGCATAGAAAATCAGATTATGAAAGTATAGATTATTTTTTATATGCAAATAAATTTTCAGGAAATGTTTCGATAATGGAACCTAATAAATGTGATGAATTATCTTTCTATGAATTAAATAAATTTCCGAATAATGTTATTCCATATGTAAAACAAGCAATTGAAAATTATAGAAATAATATACAATTTGTAGATTATGGTTTTTAACAATTAACATAAATAAATGCAAAAACCTTGCAAAATACTGCAGTATACATTGCAATTTTAATATGATATATTCTTATTATCAAATATTATTTTTAGCAGAAGTCAGAAACTGGCTTCTGCTTTTTCACACGTGTAAATATAATATTTGCTTAGGTTTTATGCATAAACCTATCTCAAAAAAATACTAATTAATTATATAAAAATACTTTTCATATAATTAATTAAAAGAGGTGTATGTATATGGAAAAAGTAAATTACGACATTAAAATTGAATATGGAAATCAAGATTTAAAAAATACCATACTACAAATATTTGAGGAATACTGTGCAAATAAAATCCTTGAAAAAGATTAAATAACCATTTACATTTTACATTACTTTAGTTATAGTAATATAAGGTGAATAACTTAAATGGTTGTCTAACTTTAAGAGAAGGAGGCAAGATTGAACAAAGTAGACAACGTAAACAGCAAACATTTCTATGTTGCTTTATATGAAAGACTTTCCAAAGATGATAATGATGGAAAAAAAGAAAGCGAAAGTATAAAAAATCAACAAAAAATATTAACACAGTACATATCTGATTTACAATTAAGAGAGCCACAAAATACCTTTGAAATAATTGATCATTATCCTGATGATGGTTATACAGGAACAAACTTTAATAGACCGCATTTTATAAGAATGATACAAGATATTGAACAAGGTATTGTGAATATGGTAGTTGTAAAGGACTTATCAAGACTAGGACGTAATACGAATATGGTTTTAAGATATTATCAAGAATATTTTCCATCAAAAAAAGTTAGATTTATAACAGCAACACAAGACAATATAGATACCTATTACAATGAAGATGATGATTTAGTATCATTTAAAGCAGTAATAAGTGAATTATATCCAAAAGAAACATCAAGAAAAATAAAAGCAGTAAAAACAGCAAAAGCAAAACAAGGCTTATTTCAGGGAAATACAGCTCCATATGGATATAAAAAAAGCCAAGATAATAAAAATAAATTGGTTATCGATAAAGAGGTTTCGTGGGTAATAGAAGAAATTTTTGAAAAATATTCAAAAGGTTATACTAGAACAGAAATTGTAAAAAGTTTAAATGATAGAAATATTATGCCGCCAAGAGAATATCTAAAAGTAAAAGGTGTAAAATCTAATAACAAAGGTTGGACAGAAGTTACTATTACTAGAATAATTGGCAACCCAGTATATGTAGGGACAATGGTAGGAGCAAAAACTGTAAAGCCTAATTTTAGAAGGAAAGAAAGAATTTTAAACCCTATAGATAAGCAAATAATTGTAGAAAATACACATGAACCAATTATTGAAATAGAAACATTTAATAAATGCCAAATTTTGAAAGATAAATTCAAAAACAATCGAAATAGAAAGTATGATGATATTTTTAAAGGTTTAGTATTTTGCAAAGAGTGTGGAAGTATATCAACATTAAAACACAAGGAAAAGCCATCAAAAAATGGTATATGTGAAGTTAATTCTTATATATGTTCAGAAGCAAATAAAGGAAGTAATAAAAAGTGTAATAACACGAAATCAATAAGTAGCAAAAAACTGTATCATATAATTATTCCTATTATAGAAAATGAATGTAAAAGTATTTATATAAATGATAATGATATAAAAAGTACAATGGCAAATTTAGAAAAAAATATAAATTCAGAGTGTATAAGGCTAGAAAATAGAAAAGATTTATTGAGAAAAAAGACTGATAAGCTATATGAACATATAAAAGTTGCATATAATGATAAATTAGAATCAAAAATAGATGATGAGATGTTTGTGTCTATAAAAGAACAAAAAGAAAATGAGATTCAAAATTATAAAAAACAAATTTGTGAAATAGAGGGACAAATTGAAATAGAAAAATCCAAACATACAATAAGCTATAATCAAATCAAAAAGCTATCTGAGGAGTTTTTAAATACAGAAAAGATAACTAAACATGTATTGAGTAAATTAATAGATAAAATCGAATTTGACGCTAATAGAAACATAAATTTAAAGCTAGTATTTACAAATATAAAAAGTAAGTAAAAAGGTTTCCTTATCATTACAGCAGCATA
>JAAWGB010000076.1 GCA_022795075.1 Clostridia bacterium
AAAATAAAAGATAAATTGTAATAAAATATGATATAATTAATTAGATTAGTTATTTACAAGGAGAATTGAAATGAGCAATAAGAATAGTGTTTTAGATAAAGAAAACTCTAGCCAAATAGTTGAAGAGAAAAATGAAATTTTAGAAGAAAATACAATCTCAACAAAAGAAAAAACAGAAGAAAGTTTGACAAGCAGTTTTGTACCTGTTAAGAAAAGTCGCAATGATATTATGTCGATTTTTACTTTATTAGTTGCAATTTTTATTGCTGTCTTGTTGGTAATTTTTTCTATTTTTACGATTTATAATACGTTTAATACTAATATTATATCTGGTATATCTATTAAAGGTATTGACGTTTCTGGCTTAAGTGCGTCAGATGCCAAATATCAATTAGACACTTATTTAAATACCAAACTTCCAGAAGAAATAAAATTAAAACATGGAGATTTTGAAACTACTATTTCTTTGTCACAAATGGATATTTCTTTTGATACAAAATCAGCCACAAATTCTGCCCAGCAAATAGGTAGAGAAGGTAATATTTTTGAAAATAATCTTGAAGTTCTATCCATTATGTTTGGTAAAGTTAATATTGAACCAAATGTTGCTTTTAATAAAGAGCTATTAACTAAAAACCTAGAAGATATTTCTACTCAACTACCTGATGCTGTAGTGCAAAGTAGTTATTACATAGAAGACGATGAGTTAATTGTAACAGCTGGAAAGGAAGGAAATGTTGTTGATATAAATGCAACAATAGGGGCTATTAAAAGTTCCATTTCAGATTTTTCTGCTTTAAATACTCCTATCGAAATTGTTGTTAAAACCAAACAACCTGATGAAATTAATGTAGAACAAATTTATAACGAAGTTCGAAAAGAACCAATAGATGCTTATTATACGAAAGAACCTTTTGAAATCTATCCTTCTGAAAATGGTATTGATTTTAAAATATCTTTAGAAGAAGCAAAAGCTATGATTGTTTCTGAAAAAAAGGAAGAATATAGTATTCCATTAAATATCATCCGTCCAAATGTTACTACTAATATGATTGGTACAGAGGCTTTTCCTGATTTATTGTCTACTTTTTCTACTAGGTATGCTGCCAGCAATAAAAATCGTACAACTAATTTAATTCTTGCTGCCAATAAAATTAATGGAACTGTTTTGATGCCTGGTGAAACATTTTCATACAATAAAGTCGTTGGTGCTAGAACCATTAGTGCTGGTTACAAGGAAGCTCCTATTTATGTGCAAGGAAGAGTAGAAGATGGCCTTGGTGGTGGTATTTGTCAAATTACTTCTACTTTATATAATGCTGTTATTTATGCTAATTTAGAAATTACACAAAGAACCAATCATCAATTTGTACCTTCTTATGTGACAGCTAGTAGAGATGCAACAGTTGTATATGGAGCAATTGATTTTCAGTTTAAAAATAATAGAAATTATCCTATTAAGCTGGTTTGTTCTGTTTCTGGCGGAATTGCTAATTTTCAAATTTTTGGTATGAAACAAGAAGATGATTGTGAAGTTCAAATTTCTTCTTATGAAACTGGAAGAACTGCTACGGCTATTTACTCTGAAGCTTATAAAATTTTAAAACGTGCTGGGCAAGTAATAGATAAACAGTTACTATCGAAAGATACTTATAAAAGACATTAAAAATATATATAAAAGTTTTATCCTATTTTTAGAAAATTTCTATAAAATAGGATAAATTTTTTATATTATAATATTGTCAATTTTAAAAGTAATAAGAAAAAATAAAATGCTCGTCAAGCAATTTTCATAGAAATTCTAACATTATTTTATGGCACCCTTTCAAAACAGGTTTGAACATTTTCCATAAAATAGTGTAAGAATTTCTACTTCAATTACTTTCAATTCGTTATTTTATTTTTTCTTATTATTTTTGAAATTGACTAATTATCATTTTACATAGTCAATGTTCCATTTGGTGTATTGGTGATAATTAAAATATCTTCCTCTCTTCCATTTTCTGCATTAATATAGACTAAAAACTCTCTCTCTTCTACTTTACCTTTAAATTCATAACATAAAATTTCTGTCTGCCACTGAGTTGGAATAACAGCTAAACCTTCACTTTCTATTTGTAAATCTTGATTTAAAGATTTCTTGGCTTGTTCTTTTGTAAGACTAATTTTTGAAATATCTCTTTGAATATGATTATTTAAATATCCTGTTGTTTCAATTCCTAATACTTCCCCATTATCTAAAGCAACTTTTACTTTTATTAAATCTGGGTACATAACCACATCATTTTGAGTAGATGCGTAATTAATTGTAACAATTCCTTCTTGTTTTAAATAATACGTTTCTTTCATATTTTTGAAACCTTTGGCTTCTAAAAATTGCTTTCCTTTTGAATCTGCTTCTTCTTGAGAAATTGTTTCTGAATGAACTTCTCTATTTGCATTCATTGAAACAATATGTCCACCTTTTTTGGCTATTGATAGATTGATTGTTTGGTTCTCATGATTAGTAATAGAAAAGTCATATACTGGTATAGTTGCATTTTCTGAAAATCCTAAATTTGAAATTTCTTTTATGTTATCTTTTCCAACAAAATCTTCTGCTATTTGTTTGGCTCTGTCTTCTTCAATATCTTCTCCTGTTAGTCCTCTTTTTTCGTTATTAGTCAAATGTTCTGAAAAGGCTCCATCATAAATTAAACCAGAATATTCATGAAAATTTTCTTCTAAATTACTAAAACTTTCTTTTGAAATATTGTCTACTTGTTGGGCAAATGCGACTGTCCCCTTCTTTGTTAATTCTCCCCAAGAAAATCTTCCTGTGTTTAAATCATCTGATAATTGGTTTAATGTATTTTCCAATTCTACACTATAAGAATGTAATTCTTTTAAATTATTTAAATCTTCTTGTGTTAAATCTTCATTATAAATATTTTTTCTAGATAAGGAATAACTATAATCACTTACTTGGTTTAAAAACTTTTCTGTATTTTCTAACTCTTGGCTTTCAATGGGTAATCTTGCTAAATAACTTTGTGCTAAATTTGCTTCTCTCCATAAATTTGTTAATGTTTCTGCACCATGTTCAGAAGTAGATGAAATTAGCGATTTTGCTAAGTAAGTTTCCACATTTTCTACATAATCAACTAATTCATAAAAAGCCATATTGTAACTATTTTCAGAAGCTTGTCGATACTCTCTTTGTTTTTGATACAACACAATACCTAAGGCTACAACAATAATTAGTAATACACAAATGACACTTAACATGTGCCCTTTTTTTAATCTTTCTTTCCAATCTTGTAATTTATTCATTCTTACTCTCCTTTTTGACGATTTCTCTTATTTTTAGCTTCTGCCAAATGAGATAAACCCTTTGGTAATTTTCTTTGTTTCTATTTTTTCAAAAGAAATAACTCTTTGGCAATTTTTAATTTTATTTACAAAAACGATGTTTTCCAATTGTTTTTACCAATGGTCTTGACCATATCCATTTATTAGTTGCTGTTGCTGGATTAAAGTAATAAATACATCCTCCTGTTGGATCCCAACCATTCATGGCATCTTGTGCTGCTTTATAAACTGTTGAACCTTCACTAATTGGTGCATTAATTTGTCCATCTGCTACCGCTGTAAAGGCTCCTGATTGATAGATAACACCCGCTATTGTGTTTGGAAATTGCGAACTTTTTACTCTGTTTAAGATAACAGCTCCGACAGCTACTTGTCCTTCGTATGGCTCTCCTCTTGCTTCTCCATTAATGGCTCTTGCCATTAATTGAACATTAGATGTTCCTGATGATGAAGCATAACTAATGTTTTCTTCTCTTATGTCACCTTTTATAAAAATAAGTGATAATATTATTAGTAATAATATTAAAATCAATCCTATTATTTTTACTGCATTTTTCAAAAAATCACCCTTTTCTTTTTTGTTCTTTTTATTATTTTGCATTTTTATAAAAAAAATATTCCATTTTTTGAAATTTTGTTTTTTTTATGATAGAATAAATAAAAATGTTACAGTAATTTAAGTATAACTGTCAACCTATAAATAGTAATCTAAAAAGGAAGACAGTGAATTGAAAGTAATTGAAGTAGAAATTCTTACACTATTTTATGGAAAATGTTCAAACTTGTTTTGAAAGGGTGCCATAAAATAATGTTAGAATTTCTATGAAAATTAGCTTGAACGAACTGTCTTCCTTTTTAGATTACTATTTATAGGTTGATAATTTACTGAATTATTGTAATAAAAAATAAGGAGATTTCTAAAATATGAAAAATATTTTAATTTTCTATGCCTCTTATGGAGGTGGTCACTTAAATGCTGCCAAATCAATTCATGAATATATCTTAAAAAATCATAAAGATAATCATATTGAACTAATAGATTGTATGAAATATGTAAATAAAACCGTAGAAAAAATATCAACTGCTGCTTATCGAGAAGCTGCCAAAAAAGCTCCTTGGGTTTGGGGTAGAATTTATAATGACTCTCAAAAAGGACCTTTAGCTCATCTTTCCACAAGATCCAACAAAATTATGGCTATCAAATTATTACGCCTATTGCGAGAAAAAAAACCAGATTTAATTATTTCTACTCATCCTTTTAGTAGTCAAATGTGCACTTATTTAAAAAGAAAAGGGAAAATTACAGCAAAAATTGCAACTGTTATGACTGACTTTGCACCACATGATCAATGGCTTGTTGGAAGTAATTTTACCGATTACTTTTTTGTTGCTAATGATAAAATGAAAGATTATTTAATTGCTAGTAATATTCCTAAAAAAAATATTTTTGTAACTGGTATTCCTTTATCTAATCGATTTTTGCAAAAATATGATAGAAAAAAAGTATTAGATGACTTTCAATTAGACGATCATAAAAAAAATATATTGTTTTTTGGTGGAGGAGAATTTGGCTTAGGCAAGACTCGAACCTTTGAAATTTTAGATAATCTTATCCATGTTTCAGACGATATGCAAATTATTGCTATTGCTGGAAAAAATGAAAAGATGAAATTAAAATTTGAAGAGATTGTTCAAAAAAATGATGCTAAAAATCGTGTTAAGATTTTGAGTTTTACGAATCAAGTTCCTGAACTTATGAGTATTTGTGATGTAGTTGTTACAAAACCTGGTGGTATGACAACAACTGAAAGCCTTGCTTCTTACTTGCCTATGATTATCATTAATCCTATTCCTGGACAAGAAGAAGAAAATGCTCAATTCTTAGAGGACAAAGGTGTCGGAATTTGGATAAAAAAGAATGATGATATTTCTAAAATTTTACATAATTTATTTTCTAATCCTACTAAATTGAACAAAATGAAAGAAAATGCTTTGTTAATTGGTCATCCAAATTCAACAAAAGATATTTGCAATATTTTATTGAACAATTAACAATAAAAGGCAAAAAATAATGATAAAATAAGAAAGATTATAATGGAAAGTATTTCGTAATTAGAAAATGTTAGAAAGTATTTTAGGAGAATCTCAAAAATCCCTTTTTGAGAGGTGCCTAAAATACTTCCTTACATTTAC
>JAAWGB010000077.1 GCA_022795075.1 Clostridia bacterium
ATTTCACTGACCCTGACGATACCTCAAACCCCAATATAAACCCGGACAACCGCCCCGGCAAACCCGGTGTCACTCCCGGAAACCAGGAGATTGAGAAGTGACAAATATTTAGAGTTTAAATCATTATCACAATTAGAATATTATTGTTTAGTAAATAACATAAAAACAAAAAGAGGGAAAAATTTTAGTAAGTTTACATTAAAAATAATATTGTCAAATCCAGTATATGCTAAAAATGATTTAGAAGTTTTAAATTTTTTTAATGAAAAAGGTTTAAATATATATGCAGAGCAAGATGGAAGAGACAAATTTGATGGAAAGTATGGATTACTAGCATATAATAAAAGAAAAAATAGTAAATTAAAAAAGAATTTTGAAGATTGGATTGTAGCAGTAGGTTTACATGAAGGATTTATAGAAGGTCAAAAATGGGTACAAGTTCAAAGAATATTAGAAGCTAATAGACAGGATATTCGTTATAAAGCAGCAACATTTAGTAAAAATAATGTTGTATTTTCTGGATTGTTAAGATGTGGTAGTTGTCATGATAGAATGAAAATAGCAACATCTAGCAAAGATTATCAAAACGGCGATAAAAGATATTATTATATTTGTGAAAAGAAAATAAAATCAAAAGGTTTATTTTGCAAAGGAAATAATTTATCAGGGCGAGAGTTAGATAGCAGTATTGTAAATATTTTAAAATCTGTATTTATACCAAATTCTGAAGTGTATAAAGAATTAAAGAATATGGCAATTTCTAAAAAAGAAATCAATCAAAATGAAGAAGTGGATTCATTAAGAAGAAAGATAAATAAAAATAATGAAGAAATTAGAAATTTAGTTGAAAAAATGAAATATATAGATATAGAAATAATAGATGTAGTAAATACAGAAATAAAAAGGCTAAAAAAAGAAAATGAAACTATTGAACAAAAATTGTGTATATTAGAAAAAGAAGGTAAGCATAAAAACAATGAGTCAGATACAGCAAAATTTATTTTGAATATAATAAATAATTGTTTTGATAAATATGATGAACTAACTTTAAAAGATAAAAAAGATATTTTAAATATGTTTGTAGAAAGTGCTTATGTAATAAATAGTCACTCAGTAGAATTAAATTTTCTTAATACAAAACTTGAGCAAACATTAAAGAAGTGGTATTATAATAATAATTTAAATGAAAATGATAAGTTAGAGGGAAAAGAACATAAAAGTAAGCAAGTAGAAAAAGCAACAATAGAAATTTGTTCAAAAAGTGATGCAATATCTAATATTTTTAAAAAAGTTAAAGATAAAGGAATTTTAGTAGAACCATTAAAGTATGATACTGAAAAAAGAACTTTTGTTAATGAATTTACAGAAAAGGAAAAAGAATTTGCAGATTATGTTAAAGAATATAGAGAGGCAAATAAAATGTATAAAAAAGATTTAGCAAAAGAACTTGGAATGGATGAGAGTACGTATATAAAATATGAAAATAAAAGATTGAAATTTCAAAATCAAGATATGGTTAATAAAATAATCAAAATATTAGGTATGAATGAAGAAAAAGTAAAAGTTCCAGAATATATAAAATTTTTAAATACTAATCCAAATGAAAAAATAAAACAATATATGAAAGAAAACAATTTAAATATAAGGCAATTTGCTAAAATAGTAAAAGTAAATGAAAACACAGTAGCTAGTTGGATAAATAAAGGAACTCAAATTTCAATACAAACATTTAATAAATTAAAAAAAATGGAAAAGAAACTAGAAATTAAAAAACAAAAAAACAAAGGAAATGAAATAGAACCTTAATAAAGAATGTATCTAATATATGAATTTTTTAAGATCTATATATGTTCTAGTTTAAAATGTTGGTTCGCACATAGGGGTACTTACCAGATGAGGCAATTTCTGGTACATTAGACTATAAAAGAAATGACTTTATGAAAATGATACAGGACGCTTTAGATGATAAATTTGATATGATAATGACAAAGTCAATATCAAGATTTGCAAGAAATACAGTAGACACACTAAAATATGTAAGAATGTTAAAAGAGCATAATGTAGCTGTATTTTTTGAAGAAGAAGGAATAAATACATTAGAAATGTCAGGAGAATTACTATTAACAATATTAAGTTCAGTAGCACAACAAGAAAGCGAAAATACATCTACACACGTAAAATTAGGACTAAAAATGAAAAAGGAACGAGGAGAACTAATTGGCTTTGGTGGTTGTTTAGGTTATACTTATAATCCAGAAGATAACACTTTAACTATAAATGAACAAGAGGCAGAAATTGTTAGACTAATTTATGAAAAATATTTAGAGGGATTTGGAGCAGAAAGTATATCAAGACAATTAACTAAACTGGGAATAAAAACACCAAAGGGAAAAGCTGTATGGTGCGAAACAACAGTAAGAAAAATACTAAAAAATGAAAAATACAAAGGAGATGTACTACAAGGAAAAACATTTACAATAGACCCAATTAGTCATAAAAGATTATCTAATATGGGAGAGGAAGATAAGTATTATATTTCTAATCATCACGAGGCAATAATAGACGAAGAAACATTTGAAAAAGTACAACAAATAATGAAAGAAAGAAACGGAGGCAGGTCAGCAAGTAGGAAAGTTGGAAATGTAGGAAGAAAATACCCAATGAGTAATAGAATTAGATGTGGATTTTGTGGAAGTACCTTTACAAGAAGAAGTCTATATACAACAGCAAATCCAAAACCTGCTTGGCTATGTCAAACAGCAAGTAAACTAGGAAAAGAGTTTTGTAATAAATGTAAAATAATGAGAGCAGATGTATTAGAAAAGTCATTTGTAGACGCATATAAACTACTATGTAATGATAACAAATTATTAGTAGACAATTTCCTAAATAATATATCAAGTCTAATGAAAAGCAATTCTCCAAAAGATAATATAAAGAAACTAGAAACACAAAAAGAAGAATTAAAAAATAAATGCAATAAGTTATTAGACTATATGCTAGATGGTACAATTACAAAAGATATTTATACAGAAAAGAAAGATGAGTGTTTATTAAAAATAAAAGAAGTAGACACTAAAATAATGGAAATTCAAGCAAATATGGAAGATGACGACAGCATAGAAAGAGGCATAAAGAAATTAAAAAAAGTTTTTGACACTAACGCTATTATGGAAGAATTTGATATAGATGTCTTTGACACACTTGTTGACTATATTATTGTTGGAGGGTATAATGAAAGTGGCAGAGCAGACCCATATATGTTAAGATTTATTGTAAAAACTCATTCAAATATGTTTAAGAAAGAAAAAGATGTTTCAAAAGAGCATATAGTGGAACGAAACAAATTAACACAAGATTATAGAAATATAGTGTTATTAGATTTTATAGACCAACAAAATTTTATAGCTTACGATAGAGATAAAGACGGAAATTTTAAGAAAAAAGTAATAAAAAAGGTTAGAGTTAGGGTAGAATGTGATATGAGTAATGAAAATTAGTAACCTTACAACAACACTTACTCCATATTAAGACTACCTTACACTCAGACCCACACCACACACGTCGAGTGTTGCTCGGTGCTATATCTAAAGAATTAGACAAAATAGTTGGATTTACTGCTTTTGAGGATTTTATTAGTTTTGAGAAAAGAGGAAAAAATAAGGTTAAAAGAGTTAAAAATAATAAAATTAAGGTAACGATAGAGGTTGACATGGTATGCGGAGTAGTATAATTTAGAAATAAAAAATATAAATGTTTGGAGATAAAACTTAAAAGGTAAAGTATGTAATAATTTAATTTGTTATATGCTTTGTTTTTTTGTCAAACTATGGTAGAATTAAAAAAGGAAGGAGAGTTTTGTTATGTTAGCAAATAAATTGAAGTATGGTGATACAATAGGTGTAGTAGGAGTAGCAAATAGTTTGGAATTATATAATAGATATGAGGATTTTTATAGAGCAGAAAAATTTTTTAAAAGTAAAGGATTTAAAATAAAAAGAGGAAAACATGTATTAGAAAATTATTATGGTACAGCTGGAACTAAAGAACAAAAAGCAGAAGACATGATGAATATGTTTAAAGATGAAGAGGTAAAAGCTATTATATGTTTAGAAGGTGGACAAAATTGTAATACATTTATTGATTTATTAGATTATGATGTAATAAAACAAAATCCTAAAATTGTAACAGGTTATAGTGATGTAACGGTTTTATTACAAACAATTTATAATAAGACTGGGTTAGTAACATTTCATGGCTCAACATTTGTATGTTTTGGAGAAGAAGATGCAGAAGAAAAATACAAAGAGTTTGAAAATGCTTTTGTAAATAAAAAAATAGGAAAATTTATTACTGGAAATAAGAAAATAATAAGAGAAGGAAATGTAGAAGGAAAAATTATAGGTACTAATTTAGGAAGTATGATGTATCTTTTAGGAACAGAATATTTACCAGATATGCAAGACAACATATTACTAATTGAAAGTTATAGAACATCACCAAACGAATGCCAAATGAGGTTTGCACATTTAAAACAATATGGGATGTTTGATAAAGTTAAAGGTATTGTTGTTGGTTATAATTATGATTTACAAAAAAATGGAGATACATTCCCACAAATGGAGGATATATTATTGGAATATACAAAAGAATATAAGTTTCCAATTATAAAATGTAATGATTTTGGACACCAAATGGTAAATGGAATTATACCAATAGGTGTGAAGTGTAAAATAGATTCAGATAATAATAAAATAGAGATATTAGATGAATTTTTAAATTAAGGGAGTAAGAAATGAAAAGAGATAACATGGTAAGTAATATAGAGGAAAAAGATTTAAAACAGTTACAACAAATATTAAAAGATGTTTTTAATAATAATATAAGCTATGAGAAAATGCAAAATTTATATAAAATATCTAAAGATAATAAAGATATTCATTTATTAGGATATTATATAAATGATAATTTAGTAGGAACAGTAACTTTAAATATTTTAACATTGCCATCAGGAAAAGATGCAACTATATGGGATCTAGCAATAAGAGAAGAATATAGAAGATTAGGAATTGCAACAAAACTAATGAATAAAGCTGAAGAAATAGCAAAACAAGAAAATATAACAAGGATATGGCTATTTAGTGGATTTCATAGAAAATGTGCACATGAATTATATAGAAAACTAGGATATGATGAAAATAGAGATAAAGCATTTGTAAAACAAATATAATAAAAAGTAAGGAGAATGAAGTCAGTTGAAAATAGGAAAAGATGGGCATATATTTAGAAAACTAAATGCAAGAGGAAAAATATTTATTGAATATGAGCCAATAGAAACAGCTTGGATTCCTATTAGTGTGAATATATCTATTGCTTATGGGTAGCAGGAAGTTTTAAAGGAAAAGGAATTGGAAAAGAATTACTAGAATATGCAATAAACGATTCAAAAGAAAAAGG
>JAAWGB010000012.1 GCA_022795075.1 Clostridia bacterium
ACTAAATGTTCTAACTTAAATTCTTTATAAATAATTTTACAACCAAAAAAATTAGATGTAAACTTTTTATTTACATCTAACAGTATACATGTAACTAAATTTTAAAATAAAATCGTACAATACATTGACGTAATTCTGTTCCTTGATAAAATGCAAAAAGAAAGAAGAAACTACAAAAGAAACAGCAAAAGAAAAAGTACAATTAGCAGTAATGGGAAGTTATGGAACAGATGGAAAATTAAATTATGATGAATTAAAAGAAGACTTAGATAAAGTAGAAGGAAATATAAAAGCAAAAGATATTGAAGAATTTAAGACTAGTGTTTTGAAAAATGGAGGGTATTATATAGGAAGATATGAGGCAGGAGATCCATTGGCTACAGCATATAGAACTGATTCTTCTATTAAAACAACTACACCAGTATATAAACAAGGTCAATATGTATATAATTTTGTAACACAATCTGAAGCTACAACATTAAGTAGAAATATGTACAAAGATAAGAACTTTACAAGTGATTTAGTCAATAGTTATGCTTGGGATACAACAATTGTATGGATACAAGAATTTTCTGAAGATAAAAATTATTCGACAAAAAATATAAGGGAAGGTCGTATTCAAACAGGAATATTAAAAGATGGAAGCAATAGTAAAGATGTAAGATGTAATATTTATAATATGGCAGGAAATACTACAGAATGGACAACAGAATTTTGCAATATGGATAAACGGTTTTGTAGTAAGTAGAGGTGGACGTTATGATGTTTCTAATTATTTTACGAGTATACGAACGATTTTTGGAGTAACAGATGCCACTAATGTTTGTTCTTTTCGTGTCATACTGTATATATAAATGATAATATTCTTATTGAAATAAAAAAATTCTCTGATTATTTCTCTAATTATTTCAAATAATAATTAGGGAAATATATTGCCTAAAAAAAATAAAAAGTATATAATAAAGAAAAATAAATGGGAGAATACAATGAAAAAAATAATAATTAGTTTAGTATTAGGTATAATAGTAAGTATCTTATTTATGGTAAATTCGGTAGAAGCATCTAGCAATAAGGTATCATTAGATTCGATAGAATTTCAAGTACAAATCAATTCAGATGGCAGTATGGATGTAACAGAAATATGGGATGTTACAATAGATGAAAAGAGTACCTTATACAAAACATTTAAAAAAGATAAAGAAAAATATTCAAAAATAACAAATATCAAAGTATCAGAGATAATAGATGATTATGAAAAACCTTTAGAAGAAGAAAACCTATGGAGTTATCATTTAGAAGAAGGAAAATATTTTGCAGGAACCAATGAAGACAAAGAATTTGAAATTGCATGGGGGACAAAAGATTATGGAATGACAGACTATAAGATTTCTTATCAAGTAGAAGATGCCATTACTCAATATGATGATTGTGCAGAATTATATTGGCAATTTTTAGGTGAGGAATTTGGCTTAAAGGTTGATTATATAATGGGAACCATTTTTTTACCAAGTTATGCACAAGACAACGAAGATATCAAAGTTTGGGGTCATACAGAAAATATGGATGGGTTTATTTATGTAGAAGATACCAATAAAATAAAATTTTTTGTTGATTTCTTTCGACCTGGAAGATATGTAGAAGTAAGGACTTTATTTCCAACCGAGATGATAACTAGTGCGAAAAGAACGAAAAACCAACAACGATTGAATCAAGTAATAAAAGAAGAAACTGTTTGGGCAAATGAAGCAAATGAAAAAAGAGAAAGAAAAGAAAGAATCCAAAAAATGATTATTATAATCATTAATGTAGTTGCTATTATTTTTTCAATTTTTGGCATTCGTTCCATTATCAAAAATAGTAAAAAAATGAAACAAACTAGAAAAATGGAACAAACTAAAAAAATAACGCCAAGTCAAAAAATGCAATATTATCGAGAAATACCAAGTGAAGATTCTACACCAGCAGAGGCAGTAAGGATAACATTGAAAAATCAATTACGAGGACTTAATCAAAGCAAACATATTGGAAGAATATTTTCAGCAACTTTATTAGATTTAAATTTAAAAAAAGTAATTAAATTTGAAGTAATCAATAAAATTGTAACCATAAAGATTTTACAAGATAACCCAAAGGAATTAATTGGAGCAGAAGAAATTGAAATTTTTGAGTTTTTAAAAAAAGCTTGTGAAAAACATAATGGAGAAATAACAGTAAAAGAATTACAAAAACACATTAAAAAATCAAAAAGTGAAGTATTGATTTTAAGTGGTAAAATAGATACAATCACACAAAATGTTTTATACCAAAAACAGTTAGAAGATAAAAAAAGCAAAGAACAAAAAATGAAAATAAATACTAATTTTTGTGTAATGATATTTATACTAATTTTCTTAATACCAATAATTATAGCATTTATAAAAGAATATGCAATTTATCCAATTGGAATGATAATACTTGCTATAGTAGTTGGCATTCAAATGATTATGTATTATAAAATGTCACATAGAATCGATATATTAACACAAAAAGGAGTAGATGAAAAGGAAAAATGGGAAGGACTTAAAAACTATATGCAAGATTTTTCTATGTTAGACAAAAGAGAAGTTCCAGAAATTGTCATATGGGAAAAATTTTTAGTTTATGCAACAGCATTTGGAATAGCGAATAAAGTATTAGAACAATTGAAAACAGTGTATCCTAACATAAATGAACAATTTGATATCAATCATTATGGATATATGTATTTAATGCTAAACACAGACTTTTCAAGCAGTTTTTCTCAGGCAATTAGTAGTTCTATGTCAAGTGCATATTCTTCTGCTACTGGTGGAGGAGGCGGATTCTCTGGCGGTGGTGGAGGCCGGACGGAGGTGCTGGTGGAGGCGGTGCTAGATAGCCTCCTAATAAACAAAAGATAGGAGAGAAAAATGAATCAAGAAAAATTATATGATTTAATTGATAATATACCTATAACACTTGAAAACGCTGGACTAATTGAAGAAATAAAAAGTGATATTGCCAATCAAGATTATACAGGAGCCTTACAAAAAATACAGCAACTAGGACATAGCAAAAATAGAAAACCTAAGGAAAGCGAAAATGAGTATGACGAAGATGAAGAAATAGAAGAAAAAAATGAACCAAGAGAGGAAAAAAACAATCAGCAAAAATTTAGAAAATCAGATATAGAAAGTATGTTTCCACAAGAATTAAGCAATCAAGATTTAGAAAGACAATATATTGGATTATTATTACTTGACCCAAGACTCATCAAAAAATATTTTTATTTATATGAAGAATGTTATTTTGAAGATTTAGAATTATTAAATATCTATAAAAGTATTATCTTTACAGAAGGAGGAGCCTATACTTCAGAAGTAGCCAAAAGAGGATTTAACTTTGCCAAAGATGATGAAAGATCTTATCAATTAAAAGGGATTTTGAAAAAGGAAATAAGAGATAAAAATTACAACATAGAAAAAATTTATATGGATTTAAAAAAATTATTTGTGTTAAGAAAAAATTATTTAGCCATTCCCATTCAAAACATTCAAGAAAAAGTAATCGAAATAAAAGAATATGAACTATATGACAAAATGTCAGTAGAAGAAATCGAAAGTGCTGTTATACAAGTAAATGACACAGAAAAATTCAAAAGAGCAGTATTAAATAAAGGGTTAACTAGCTTTTTAGAATTGGGAGACAACAACCTAACAAGTGGTTTACCCTTACCATTTCCAACATTAACACAAGTATTCAAAGGAATTAGAAAAGGAGAAACCATGGCATTTGCTATGCCATCGAATAGTGGTAAAAGTAGATTTACCATTAACTTAGCAGCACATACAGCATTTGTTCACCAAAAAAAAGTATTAATCATATCAAATGAAATGTCAGAAGAAAAAATGCGACTATGTTTAATTACAACTATTTTAAATAACAAAGAAATACAAAAAATACATGGCATACAAATTTCCAAAACAGAAGGAGAACTATTAGAATTTAAATTCAGACCAGAAAAAGGAAAAAAAGTAGAAGTAGATGAAAATGGATTTGTGAAAAAAGAAGAAAAAGAAAAACAAAAAGACTTTGTTAAAAGATTACTAGAAGTATCAAAAGAATTTAGAGATGTTATAGGAATTACTAATTGGGTCAATCAACAAATTAAAAATTGCATATATTTTATCAACATTACAGATCATACAAATGATGAACTAAAGAAAGTAATTATGAACTATTATTACAAAGAAAAAATAGAATATGTATTTTATGATACCTTAAAAACAGACACTGCCAATATTGGAATAGGAGAAGAATTGAAAAAAACAGCAACCATTCTCTCCAATATAGCCCAAAACTTTGGAATATATATCTGTTCAACCTTGCAATTAGCAGAAAGCGATACCTTACCAGTTAATCTAACAGTAAATGACTTGGCTGTTAGTAGAACCGTAAAAGAAGTATTAGACACCTTGGCACTAATCAAACAAATTAATAGAGATAACCTAGAAAATTATGAATATTCACTAAACGAAGTAGACACCAAATTCTTTAACTTACAGAAATTTGATGACCCAGATGTTAGATATTATGCCTGTGTAGTAGACAAAAACAGAGCAGGTGCCAAACCAACCTTACTATTTCGCTTAAATTTAGCCTATAATGTTTGGGAAGAATTAGGATATCTGCGATTAAAACAATAAAGGTGCAATTATAAGGGAAATTCTTGATTGGGATACAATTGGGGACGGTTCTTGGTTGCTCCTTTTTTGGGGGCAATTGGGGACGGTTCTTGGTTGTTCCCTTTTTTGAAGGCTTAATTGAAAAGATTGTTAGTATAGGGAAAAGCAGTATGAAAGCAGACTGTAACAAACTAGTTAGAATGATTGATAAATGATAGAATTTTTATGTAAGGTTTTTATCACATAAAAAAATATAATTCTTTCATTTTTACTTTTAATATGATATAGTATAAATAATCAAATAAAAAATGAAAGAAAGGATGAAACATGGTAAAAGTAGAAAATTTAAAAAAGAAATTTGTAACATACAAAAATAAGAAAGAAAAAGAAGAATTTTATGCTAACAATGGAATTAGTTTTGAAGCAACCAATGGAGAAATAGTTGGAATTTTGGGACCAAATGGAGCAGGAAAAACGACACTTTTAAGAATGATAGCAGGAATTTTAGAACCAACAGAAGGTAACGTTTTTTTTGATGAATTAAATTACCAACAAAATGAAATAGAAATTAAACAAAAAATAGCTTATTTATCTGGAAATACTAAATTATATGATACTTTGTCAACTTATGAATTATTAAAAATGTGTAGTGATATTTATAATGTGCCAAAAGAAAAAGCAGAGGAAAGAATCAAGGAATTAGCAACTATTTTAAACTTAGAACATTTCTTATACAATAAAATTGCTAATTTATCAACTGGTCAAACTCAAAGAGTCAATATTGCTAGATGTTTGGTACATAATCCACAATATTACATTTTAGATGAAGCAACAACAGGGTTAGATATTATATCTAGTCAAATTATATTAGATTTTATGAAACAAGAAAAGAAAAAGGGAAAAACAATCTTATATTCTACTCATTATATGGAAGAGGCTGAAAATATTTGTGATAAAGTTATTATGATAAA
The DNA here is from genome assembly GCA_022795075.1 of Clostridia bacterium. GTDB lineage: Bacteria > Bacillota > Clostridia > TANB77 > CAG-508 > CAG-269. The sequence goes on from JAAWGB010000012.1 coordinate 5,654, forward strand.
TAAAGGGACGGTTATTCAAGCTGGAACGCCAGAAGAGATAAAAAAACAAACTGGAACAACTTGTTTAAGAGATGCTTTCTTTTCTATGATAGGAGGTGTTACAGATGAAGAATAGTTTGAAAAATATTTTACGAAAAGAATTAAGAGAATTACTTCGAGATAAAAAGTCATTAGCCATGATGTTAGTAATTCCTATCTTTATTCCTTTAGTAATAATGGGAATGTCAGCTTTATTTGAAATGCAAATGAATAAAGATGTAAAACAATATAATAAAATAGGCTTTGTATATGAATTGGCAGAAGAAGAAAAAAACATAGCCCAAGAAATGAATGTTGAAGTAATAAATGGAACAGAAGAAGAATTAAAACAAAAATATGATAAAGATGAAATTAATTTATATGTTACTAAACAAAATAAACAATATATTATTCATACCAATGGTTCAGAAAATAGTAATTATGCTAAACAATTGGTAGAAAACTATTTTAATGTATATAAACAATCTTTACAACAACAATATTTACAAAATAATCATATCAATGCTAATGAAGTTTTAGATATTATTAAGGTAGAAGAAGAGGTTGAAGAAAAACAGAATTTTTTTGCCAATTATATCAAAAACTATACGTTCTTATTTATTATAATGGCAATTACATTTTCTGCAACTTATCCTTCAACTGATACAACAGCAGGAGAAAAAGAAAGAGGAACCTTAGAAACATTATTGACATTTCCAATAAAAGCCAAAGATATTATTATTGGAAAGTTTTTGGGAGTTACAATTTCTTCTATTATTACAGGTGTTATTAGTTTAATATTAGCCATTATAACACTTGTAATGGCGCAAAATATGTTTACCATTTATGAAGAAGTTAATATTGTGTATGAACCAATAAATATGGTCTTTGCAATGGTGATAATTGTAGCATATTCTTTCTTTATTAGTGGATTGTGTATCGCAATTGCTAGTACCTCGAAAACTTTTAAAGAAGCACAAAGCACCTTAACACCATTAACATTTGTATCTTTTTTTCCAGGAATGGTAGCATTTATGATAAATATATCTGCAACACCATTATTATCCATTATACCGTTTCTAAATTATACACTTATTTATACAGATATGATAAATGGAAAAATTGATTATTGGAATATTGTTTTAATGTTAATTTCAACCATTATCTATATTGGTATTGTATTAAAAATTATAATTAAACAATATCAATCAGAAAAAATCTTATTTTCGAAATAAAGATAGTTAGCAAAAAATAGCAAGTAAAATCTTGCTATTTTTAATAATTTGTTATAGAATGAGGAAAAAGAAAGGAACGATAAATGTATACCATAGAAGAATTTGATAAACAAAAAACAAAAGTATTAAAATACATACTATATCAAAAAAGAACAGAACAAGAAATACGAAAAAAATTTAGTAATACAATTGACCAAAATATGTTAGAAGATATCATAGAATACCTAAAAGAAACCAAATATATAGATGATAAAGAATACATCCAAAGAGCGATTCATAACTTTCTTACATTAAAAAATTTATCGCTAAAAGAATTACAATACAAATTACTAGCAAAAGGCTTAAGCAAAAATGATATAGAAGACTATATGTATGAAAACAAAGAAGAATTAGAAGAATACGAAACTAAATCAGCTCAAAACATTTTGTATAAAAAAGAGACATCAAATGAACAAGAAGAAATCAAACAATACTTATTAAAAAAAGGCTATCAAATGGAAAATATTAATCGAGCAATGGAACGAAAAGCAAATGAAGGTTGAAAAAAATTCGTACTTTTAAGAAAGGAATATGATTAAGTATGGCAATGCTAACATTGGAGACCAAAAAATACGCAATTAAAATAAATAATTTTGAAGGACCACTAGATTTATTGTGTCATTTAATAGATAAAAATAAAATGAATATTTATGATATTCATTTGAGTGAAATTACAGACCAGTATATTGAATATTTGAAAGAACAAGAAAAGCTAAATTTGGAAATTGCAAGCGAATTTTTAGTTATGGCTTCTACTTTGTTATATTTAAAATCTAAAAACTTATTGCCAAAACAAGAAGAGGAAGAAGATGAAATAACAGAAGAAGAGTTAATTCGTAGGATTATTGAGTACAAAAAATTTAAGGAAATTAGCAAGGTACTAAGACAAAATTATCTTGATTTTTCAAGAAGATTTTTTAAGGGACAAGAAGAAATTGTTTTGCCAAAACAAAAGTTAGAAAAAGATTATGAAAATACTGTTATTCCTAATATTTATAGAAATTTGGTACAAAGAAATAGTGTGAAATTAAATCAAAATGCCAAAAATATAGAGAAAATAGCAATTACCGATAATTATACAGTAGCTGGTAAAGTAAAAGAGATGTTTAAGGTTTTGGTCAAACAAAAAAGGTTTATTTTTAATAAATTATTTTCAATTAACAAACATAATAGACAAGAAGTTGTAACAGCATTTTCTGGGTTATTAGAATTATCTAGAAGAAGTAAAGTTGAAACTAGCCAAGAAGAATTGTTTGGCGATATTATGGTAGAAAAATCTAAGAAAGTAAGTTAACTTTGTTTAAAAATGGAAAAAATGGAAAAACTAATAAAAAGCTTCAAGGAGGCGATTTTATTGGTTTTTCTTTTTGTTTTATTGGCTATGATAGTAATTGCTATAATTTTATTTTTTTTAAGGATACAAATTCAAATAGTTAATTTAAAGTTTTGTTCAAAAAGTAGTAGACATATCAATCAAGATTATAAAATAGTTTTAAAATTATGTGCTTTTGGAGCAATACCAATTTTTAAGATGTGTTTAACAAAGGAAAAATTAGAAAAAATAAGGCTAAAAGAAAAAGTTCAAGATATTGATTTTACGGCCTTGGAAAAGAAATTTTCTTTGGATAGAAGTTTTTGGCAAATTATTAAAAAATTAGATATTTCGATTAAAAATATTAATTTGCATATAGATGTAGGAACGCAAAATGCAGTTTTAACTTCTATGATTGTTCCAGCTATTAGTACAGTTATTGCTATTATTCTTAGAAAAAAAGTAAAAAAATTTGAAAATCAAATTTTTATTATGAACCCAGTTTATCAAAATCAAAATTTGGTAAATATAGAATTTTCGGGTATATTTGATGTAAAAATGAGCCATATTATAAATATCATTTATATTTTTATGAAAAAAGAGAAAAAAGGAGTGAAGAAATATGAGCGAACATCCAATAGAGGGGCTTATGGTTACAGCTATGAATAGTATTCAAGATATGGTTGATGTTAATACCATTATAGGAGAACCAATTGAAACTTCTAATAACATTGTTATTATTCCCATATCAAAAGTATCATTTGGATTTGCAGCAGGTGGTAGTGAATTTAAGGGAGAAACAATAGATGAATATACAAAAAGAGATAAGGAAGAAGCTATTCAATATCGCTTACCTTTTGGTGGTGGTAGTGGAGCAGGTGTAACAATTAATCCAATTGCCTTTTTGGTTATTCAATCTAATAATGTAAAATTAATGCCAGTTAATCATTCGTCATCTTTAGATAAATTGTTGGATTATGTGCCTGATTTAATAGAAAAAACGAATCATATTATGAATCGTTGTCTACAAAATAGAAAAGAGGAAACACAAAAGATTTTAAAAGAAATGCAAAATAAGCATAATAAGAGTATGAAAAAAGAGGAAGAAGATAAAAAAGCAATTGAAAATAAAATTGAACAAGAAGTAGAAAAAGTTAAAAAGACAAAAAGACCAGAAAAACTAGAAAAAGAAGAAGTAGATTACGAATTTGAATATGATGAAACAATAGAAGATGAATAAGAATTTAGAAAAAGGCAAAAAATAATAAATTTAAAAAGATTAAGATGGAAAGTATTTCGTAATTAGAAAATGTTAGGAAGTATTTTAGGAGAATCTCAAAGTGTCGTCTTTGAGAGGTGCCTAAAATACTTCTTTACATTTTCTATTATAAATAGCTTGACAGAATAATCTTTTTAAATTTATTATTTTTTTGCCTTTTATATAGTTTCAAATAAAAAGATATTTTTGTATAAATTAATATTCACAAATAAAAAAAGATTTGTTATAATGAAATTCAAATAAGGAGGAAATATGATACGTTTAGTAGCAAGTGATATAGATGGAACAATTGTTGGAGAAGATAATATCGTAACATCTCAAAATTTGAAGGCTATAGATGATATGAAACAATCCAATATTAATTTTACAATTTGTACAGGCAAACCCTATGCAATGGTAAAAAGATTTTGCCAAGACTTGCAGGCAAGTTATGGCATTTTTGGCAATGGAAATCAAATTGTAGATTTAAAAACAGGAAAAGAAATTTTCAAAAAAACATTATCCCAAGAAGAAGTTCAATTTTGCATCAATTTAGCAAAAAAACAAAAATTACATATTCATTTCTATACAGAAGACGAACTTGTTACACCAAAATTATTATATATGGATTTAAGAAATTTTAGGCTAAAAGATACACTTTTTCATAGCGATTTGAACTTTAAAGTAGTTTCAGATATAGAAGAATATATAAAAAAGCAAAATCCAACCATTTTAAAATTAGTCATTTCTAGTCCATTTAGTTTGGAAAAGGTAGAAAAAGAGTTAAATGAAAAAATGAATTTGACAATTTATAGAATACAAAAAGCTAAACAATATAAAGATAAGATTATTGATAAAGAATATGAATATTTAGATATTACACCTAGTAAAACTAATAAAAGTGAGGCATTGACAATTTTATCTAAATATTTAAATCTTTCTTCTTCAGAGGTTATGGCAATTGGTGATAATTTAAATGATATGGAGATGCTTCAAAATTCTGGAATTGGTGTGGCTGTAGCAAATGCTTATGATGCCGTCAAACAAGTTGCCACTTATACAACAACCAATACCGTTGATGAGAGTGGGTTTGCAGAAGCAGTTTATAAATACATTTCTTTTTAACATAAAAAATTTAAGAATCATATTTTAAAAATACAAAAAGCAAACATGTAAGTTTTAAGAAAAAATTCAAGTATAATCACTTTCCAAAATGAATACGATAGTATTAACAAATTTGGAGGGATAGGTATGATGAATCAATTAAAACTATTAATTTCTTTATTTCTGATTATGATAATAACATTTTTTTGGACACTACCATGTTTTGCAGAACAAACCACTTATGTTTGGTCAAGTAATTCTACACCTGTTGGATTTGATAATAATTCAGATGACACCATACAAACCAATGCAACCAATGAAGAAGGAAATGCTACATTAAACTTAGAATCAGCATCAGCTATTTTAATTGAACAAACAACAGGTCAAGTTCTATTTGAACATAATTGCCATGAACAATTGCGTCCAGCATCTGTTACAAAAGTAATGAGTATTTTATTAATTATGGAAGCACTTGATAAAGGTAGTATTACTTTAAATGATGCCATTCCATGTAGTGAAAATGCAGCTTCTATGGGTGGATCTCAAATATGGCTAGATCCAAGAGAAACCCTTACAGTGGATGAAATGTTAAAAGCTATTTGTGTGGCTTCTGCTAATGATTGTGTAGTTGCCATGGCAGAATACATTGGTGGTTCTGAAGAAGGTTTTGTTCAAATGATGAATGATAAAGCACAAAGTTTGGGGATGAAAGATACTACTTTTAAAAATTGTCATGGATTAGATGAAGATGGGCATGTTACTTCAAGTTATGACATTGCATTAATGTCAAAAGAATTACTAAATAATCATCCACAAATAACCAATTATACTACTATTTGGACAGATAGCTTGCGTGGGGGAAAATCGGAATTAACCAATACTAACAAATTAATTCGAAGTTATAAAGGAGCAACAGGTTTAAAAACAGGTTCTACAGGTTTGGCATTATATAATTTATCAGCTAGTTGTACACGTGATGATTTATCTTTAATTGCTGTCATTATGAAAGCACCTTCTACTAAAGTTCGTTTTGCAGAAGCACAAAAATTATTAGATTATGGCTTTCATACATTTTCTTTTAAACAATTTGGCAAAAAAGAAGAAACCGTAAAATCTGTTAGAATTAACAAAGGTACCAAATCAGAGGTAGAGGCAATTTTATCGCAAAATGCTGGCACTTTAATTAAAAAGGGAAAAGATAAAGAGATAGAGCAAAATTTGAATTTAGAAGAAAGTTTTTTTGCTCCTATTAGTAAGGGGCAAAAGTTAGGAGAAGTTTCTTTTACTTTAGATGGAGAAGTTTTGTCTACTGTTGATATTGTTGCTAAAAATGATGTTGAAAAAATAAATTTACTCACTATGTCTAAAAAAGTAATTTGCTCATGGTTTGATTTATTAAGAAACTAATTGAAAGTTGTAAACTTAGCTTTAAGTTATAATTGCAAATTCTTAAGTTAGCATCTTTTCCAAAAGAAAAAAACGTTCGTTCAAGTAATTTTCAAAGAAATTCTAAAATCATTTTATGGCACCCTTTCAAAACAAGTTTGAACATTTTCCATAAAATGATTTAATAATTTCTATTTCAATTACTTTCAATTCACGTTTTTTTCTTTTGGAAAAGATGGTAACTTAGGAATTTGCAATTTTAAATTTAAGCAAACGAAATATAATCTAATTTTACTGTATGCTAAGTAAGGTAGTTGTAACATTTGCACCATCTGTAGAAGCTAATATTTTAATATCATATTGTGCATCATTTCTAAACTTGAAATCATAACTACCATAAGCAACAGCCGCATCTTTACCTTTTTGAATATAGGGAACTTTATTACTATGAGAATGCCTTTCCGTAACCACTAAGCTAGGAAGTGCTAAAACAGCATTATAAAGAGTAGAACTAATTTGACAATTTCCGCCACCTAGGCCCTTTTTCTTATTACCATTTTTATCGAAAATATCTGCTTTTTGGTAGCCTTTGCTAGTAGAAGCTTGACCAACTGTACCGCAAAAAGAAAAAGTTTCGCCTTTTTTTACAATTGTTCCATTTAATGTATTACAAGTAATAGAAATATTATTTTGACGAGCCGAATCATTCGAATAGATTTTGGTTGTAAAAGTAGCAATTTGTTCTTCTTTAGTAGTAGGAGGAGTAGACTCCTCAATACCTTGCTTTTCTTCATTGTTACTAGAAGTAGTTTCTTCCTTTGAATCAGAGGAAGTATGATTTTCGTTTGTTTCATTTAACGTGTTAGTACTGGAAGTTCGATTGGCTTCATAATTAGTTTTATTTTCGGTAGAAGTCTGATTTTGAGAAAAAAAGAAGATACCAGCACCTATTAAAATTGCCATAACAACAGCCATAATTATCCAATTTTTTTTATTCATTTTTATCACCTATTTGTTAGTATAACCAAAAATGTGGCAAAATATTGACATTTTAAAAAAATAAAAGTATAATGAATATGTATTATTTTTATTTTGAAAGGAAGAAAAAATATGTTAAAAAGACATTGGAAAAGAATTGGAATGATCATTTTAATTGTTGCTTGTATTTTTAATGTTATGGGAAAATTAATTCACAAACTTTCACTTAATAAAGAAATGGTTTATTCAGCAGAATATATGGAACAAAAACAAGAAAATGAACAAAATCAAAAATAATACTTGAAAATTAAGAAAAAATGTGTTATCATAAAAAACAGTCAAATTATTTTTAACATAAGAAAGAGGTGAACTTAGAAATGAAAGAAGGAATTCATCCAAATTATAACCAAACAACAATCACATGTGCATGTGGTAATGTTTTAGAAGTTGGATCTACCAAAAAAGATTTAAAAGTGGACGTATGCTCAAAATGTCATCCATATTGGACAGGTAATTTAAGACAAGAAACAGTTGGTGGTAGAGCAGATAAATTCAAGAAAAAATATGGTCTTGCTTAAAAGTAATGGTGGGCTGAATTACTTCAGCCCATATTTGATTTTTGTATTTTTTGAATATCTATATCAGTAATAGAATCATAAACATTAAATTTTATTTTTTCATTGGTTAAAGGTAGAAGTATCAACCCTTTTGGGGTAAGAAAAATAGGATAGTTAAAAGATTCAATAGATAATTCTATGTTTCCATTATTATTGGAATCATAACCTTGACCAATTTCCAAAAAAACATTTTCATCATTTTTTATAAATAACAAAACATAAGGTCTAAAATTATTTTCTTTATCAAAAATTTCAAAGGTTGCTAAATATAAATCATTTAACTCAATATTTTCCAAAGATAAATGTTTACTATATTTAATATCTAAAAGACTTGCTTTTCTACTGTCTTCAGGCATATAGTTATAATCTTCTAATTGATTGACAGGGATACGACTAAAATTTTCGACAAAGTATAAATTAATGGTATTTCCTAAATCATAATCAATATAGCTTTTCATATCTAGTTTACCCCATAAGGTAATTAAATCTTCATTGTATTTTTTCTTTTTATTATTGTCTAATAATTCTAAGGTGTATAAATTTTCAAAATAATGGTAGTCAACAGATGTTGCAAAACGTCCCTTTTTGTATAGTTTTGTGTAGTCATATAAATACTTTCTTTTACTTTTACGAGTTTTTAATAATGAATCAAATTTTCCCATAAATACCTCCATAGTATTATTATAACATGAGATTATAAAACTACAACAAATTTTTATAAGTTATCCTAAAATTTATAGAAAACAGGCAATTCTATAAAAGAACTGCCTGCTTAATGGTATATAGCGCATAATAAGTGATTTTCCGTTCGTTTGGCTAAGCTCTTTTACTAAACTTTAGAAAAGAGCAAAATTCAAGTAGAACCTGTGGGATACCGTTTCATCGGAAGTCCCCCTTTCTTATTATTTGCTGTCAAGAAATTTACCTTGATAAAAGCATTATATCATATGAGTATACATAAGTCAAGAAAAATGAAAAGAATTGTAAAAAAAGCTTGAAAAAAAGCGTATTTTATAATAAAATAAAAAAGATTAAAAAAAGGAGAAACTAAAAAATAAATGAATGAAATAGAAGAACAAAAATTTTATAGCCTAAAAATAAAAGAAATGAATCAAAATAAAACCCTTAAATATTTTATATTAACAATGGGATGTCAGCTAAACGAAAATGACTCTGAAAAGCTTTGTGGTATCTTAGAACAAATGGGGTATCAAAAAACAGACATCCAATCCCAAGCAGATTTAGTAGTATTAAATACTTGTTGCGTAAGAGAAAATGCTGAAGATAAGCTATTTGGAAAATTAGGAGAACTAAAAAGACAAAAAGAAGAAAGAGGCATTATGATTGCTATTGGTGGTTGTATGATGCAAGAAAAACATATAACAGCCAAAATAAAAGAAAGTTATCCTTTTGTAGATATTTTATTTGGAACCCATACTTTGTATAAATTTCCAGAAAACTTATACAGAGCATTAAAAGAAAAGAAAAAATTAGAAGATATTATAGATATAGAAGGTAAAATCTATGAAGGTTTGCCAATTAAAAGAAATAGTAACATTAAAGCTTCTGTTACCATTATGAATGGTTGTAATAATTTTTGTAGTTATTGTATTGTACCATATGTTAGAGGAAGAGAAAGAAGTAGAAAACCAAAAGATATTATTGAAGAAGTAAAAGAATTGGCCAAACAAGGTTATCAAGAAATCACATTACTGGGTCAAAATGTTAATTCTTATTTAAGGGTAGAACAAGAAAAAGCAATAGAATTTGAACCATACCAAGGAGTACATTCTTTTGCAACCTTATTAAAAGCCATCAATAAAATAGAAGGAATAAAAAGAATCCGTTTTCTTTCACCACATCCAAAAGATTTTACAAATGATGTTATTGAAGCAATTGCAACTTGTGAAAAAGTATGTAAATTAGTACATTTACCATTACAATCAGGAAACAGTAAAGTCCTAAAAGAAATGAACCGAAAATATACCAAAAAACAGTATTTAGAATTAGTAGAAAAAATGAGACAAACCATACCCAATTTAACATTATCAACCGACATTATTGTTGGATTTCCAGGCGAAACAGAAGAAGAATTTGAAGATACATTAGATGTAGTTAGAAAAGTAAAATTTGAACAAGTCTACATGTTTCTTTATTCAAGAAGGGTTGGAACACCAGCCGATAAAATGGAAAATCAAATTTTGGAAGAACAAAAACATATTAGATTTAATAAACTAAAAGATTTGGTAGAAAGTCAAATTGAAGAAAATAATCAAAAATATGTAGGAACCATGCAAAAAGTTTTAGTAGAAGGAGAAAGCAAAAATAACAAAGACTTATTAACAGGCAGAACCGATAGTAATAAAGTAGTAATTTTTGAAGGAAATCAAGATTTAATTGGTCAAGTAATAGAATTAAAAATTGTTTCTGAACATATGTGGTATTTGAAAGGAGAAAAATAATATGGCCGAATATTCACCAATGATGCAAAAATATCTTGAAACCAAAGAAGAATACAAAGACTGTATTTTATTTTATCGACTAGGTGATTTCTACGAAATGTTTTTTGACGATGCCATTTTAGTAGCAAGAGAACTAGAAATAACATTAACAGGAAAAGATTGTGGACAAAAAGAAAGAGCACCAATGGCAGGCGTGCCACATCATGCAGCAGAAATGTATATTGCCAAACTAGTTAATAAAGGATATAAAGTAGCAATATGTGAGCAATTAGAAAACCCAAAAGACACAAAAGGAATTGTAAAAAGAGGTGTTATTCGAGTAGTAACACCAGGAACCGTCGTAGAAAGTAATATGCTAGAAGAAAGAAAAAATAATTACATCATGTCTATTTTTAAATCTGGTATTTATTTTGGTATTAGTATTTGTGACATATCAACAGGAGAATTTTATGCAACGCAAATTAAAGATAACCATAATTTTCCCATGTTATTAGATGAAGTGGCAAGATATACACCATCTGAATTAGTAGTAAACTCTATGATGGCAGAATGTACAGAAGAAATTAATAAAATCAAAGAAAGATTTGAAAATGTATATATTACACAATTTAAAGATGAATTTTTTACAGCAGAAGTGGAAAATTTAAAATTGCGATTCAATATAATAGATACCAATCAAAGGCAAATAGAAAACTTAGAAGACAAAACATTAGCCATTTCATCTATTCAAGCATTAATACAATATATTGAACAAACCCAAAAAACAACACTAGACCATATCAACAAAATTGTACTTTATCCATTATCACGTTATATGTCTTTAGATATAAATGCTAGAAGAAATTTAGAAATTACAGAAAAATTAAGAGATAAATCCAAAAAAGGAACCTTGTTATGGGTCTTGGATAAAACTTCAACTTCTATGGGGGGAAGATGTTTGCGTAGATGGTTAAATGACCCACTAGTAGATGTTTTAGAAATTAATCGAAGATTAAATGCTGTAAAAGAATTAAAAGATGATATTATTTTACGAGGAGATATCATAGAAAGCTTAAAAAAAGTATATGATATCGAACGTTTAGCTGGTAAAATGGCTTATGGAAACGCCAATGCAAGAGATATGGTAACCTTAAAAAATTCCTTGTTAAAATTACCAGAAGTAAAACAAAACTTAAGTCATGGAAAAACCGAATTAATAAAAGACTTAGCCGAAAATTTAGACGAATTACAAGATATCTATCAATTAATTGATGGAGCCATTCTAGAAGATCCACCTATGACAATAAAAGAAGGAGGTATTATCAAATTAGGTTATGATGAAGAAATTGATACCTTAAAAACTGCACAAACAGAAGGAAAAAATTGGTTGGTTCAATTAGAATTAGAAGAAAGAGAAAAAACAGGCATTAAAAATTTAAAAATTGGATTTAATAAAGTATTTGGCTATTATATTGAAGTTACGAAATCGTATTTTAATCAAGTGCCAGAACGATTTATTAGAAAGCAAACCTTAACCAATGCAGAAAGATACATAACAGAAGAACTAAAAAAATTAGAAAATCAAATTTTAGGGGCAGAAGAAAAGGTTGTAGATTTAGAATATGAAGCTTTTATAAAAATAAGAGAACAAATTGCTAAAAATGTAAAAAGATTACAAAAAACCAGTGAAATAATAGCCAGTTTAGACGTTTTGACTTCATTTGCGCAGGTAGCAGAAGATATGAATTACTGTATGCCTGAAGTAAATTCTAGTGGCGTAATTGACATTAAAAACGGAAGACATCCTGTTATTGAAAAAATACTAGGACCAGGAAGTTTTGTAGAAAATGACACCTTTTTAGATAAACAAGATAATCGACTATCGATTATTACAGGACCCAATATGGCAGGAAAATCAACTTATATGAGACAAGTTGCCTTAATTACTTTAATGGCTCAAGTAGGAAGTTTTGTGCCAGCAGAAACTGCCAAAATTGGAGTGGTAGATAAAATTTTTACAAGAGTAGGAGCCTCTGATGATTTGAGTATGGGGCAAAGTACCTTTATGGTAGAGATGATGGAAGTGGCTACTATTTTAAAAGAGGCAACCAATAATAGTTTAGTGATTCTAGATGAAATTGGAAGGGGAACTTCAACCTATGATGGTTTATCCATTGCATGGGCAGTGGCAGAATTTATTGCCAATCGAGAAAAATGTGGGGCTAAAACGCTGTTTGCAACACACTATCATGAACTAACCAAACTAGAAGATAAACTAGAAGGTATTAAAAATTATTCAATTGCTGTTAAAGAAAAAGGGGAAGATATAATTTTCTTACGAAAGATTGTAAGAGGTGGAACAGATGAAAGTTATGGCATTCATGTAGCACGTTTGGCTGGTGTTCCTAAAATGGTTACGCAAAAAGCAGATGAGATTTTACGTTCTTTGGAAAGAAAGAATATTTTAACTGGTGAAACACAAGAAAAACAAGATAAAAAACAAGTAGAGGGTCAATTTGATTTATATAACTACAAATTAGCAGAAATTGCTCATGAAGTAGATAAGGTTAATTTAAATGAGTTAACACCAATTGACGCATTAAATACCTTGGTAAAAATAAAAGAGAAAATGAAATAATATAGGAATAAGAGTTTATTAACTTTACTTTAATTTAGGTGACAGGTTTGAAAAAAAGTAGTAGAAAAAATTGAAAGGAAGATGTAACATGTCAAAAAATAAAAAAATAATTTTAGCCGCCTTATTACTTGCCATGACAATCCTATTGTCAAGATTTTTATCAGTAAAAACGCCAATTGTAACTATTGGATTTTCATTTGTACCAGCTATACTATGTGCCATATGGCTAGGACCTAAATGGAGTATCTTAATGGGAGTTCTAGCAGATTTGATAGGAGCAACTTTATTTCCATTTGGTTCATTCTTTATTGGATATACCATTACATCAGCAGTAGCAGCTGCAATTTATGGATTTTTATTATATAAAAAGGAAGAAAATACTTTTACGGACAAGCAATTTATCATTAGAATGATTTTAGCAGTGGTGTTAGTTACATTAATAGCGAATATTGGGTTAAATACTTTATGGCTAAGTATTACCACAGGAAAGGCTTTTATGGTGTTAATGGCATCTAGAATTGTAAAAGAATTAGTGATGGTGCCAATAAAAATTATACTTATGATATTTTTAGAAAAAGTTTTAAGAAAACCATTTGATACATATTTAAGGGGAGAAAATGATTAGTATAAAAGAAGTAACCTATCGTTACAAAAAGGGAAAAGATGTACTAAAAGATATCAATCTTACCATACAAGATAAAGAAACAGTCGTTATTATGGGCAAAAATGGTTCTGGTAAATCAACTTTAGGTAAATTGATAGCAGGGATGATAAAACCAAAAGAGGGAAACATTTTAGTCGATAATTTGGATTTATCTGATAGGAAAAACAAAGAAGAAATACGAAAAAAAATAGGAATGATTTTTCAAAATCCAGAAAATCAGATTATATTTAATAACATACAAGATGAAATATCATTTGCCTTAAAAGATTTAGACTCAAAAGAAGTCCAAAAACGTATCCAACAATGTCTAAAAAAAGTACATATGGAAGAAAAAATAGAAGAAGATTTATATCAATTATCTTTGGGGCAAAAACAAAGAATAGTGATTAGTGAGGTATTGGCTAAACAACCACAATATATTATATTGGATGAACCTACTACCATGATTGATAGTATGGGAAAAGAAAAAATATACCATATAGTTGAGCAATTAAAAAAAGAGGGTTATACGATTGTTTATATAACCAATGTAGCAGAAGAAATGTTATTAGCCGATAGAATTATTTTATTAGAAGAAGGAAAACTAGTAGAAGAAATTAAAAAAGAAGAATTATTAGACAAAATAGAAACCTTCCAAAAATATGATATAAAAGTTCCTATTTTACTACAACTACTACAGGAACTAAAAAAAGAAGGAATTGAAATACCTTATACTAATTATTCCATAAAAGAAATAGCAAGTAAAATAAAGGAAATGATAAAAAAATGAAAAATGTTATCCTATTTTTAGGTTTTGTCTTATATGCCACTTTAATATTTTTTATCAATGATTACATTTTATTATGGATGGTATTATTGATGAATATATTTACAATGATAATAGTCAAAGTTAAGTTTTCAGAAGTGATTGAAAATATCATAAAAATAGTACCATTTATTTTGGTAACAGTTATAATAAACTGTATTTTAGCCAATTATGAGTATGCTTTTTTAATAGCAATTAAATTAGTGCTAGTGTGTCAGATTACTTTTTTGTATGCTAAAACAACTACAGTAAGAGGAATTGCAAATACGATAAAAATGCTTTGTACCCCTCTTAAGTTGGTAAAAGTAAATTTAGATGAAATAGAATTATTAGTTTGTATATCTTTATCGATGCTACCAATTTTAAAAGAAGAATATAGACAGTTAAAAGAAGCATGTTGGGCTAAAGGTATGGATTTGACGATTAAAAATATGAAAATCATTTTAACTAAGTTAATGTTATCTATTATGAAAAGAGTTAATGAAATTGAAGAATCTATTATTGAAAAAGGATATGGGGAAACGTAAAGTCCTCATATTCTTATTTTTGTAGTTCACAGAAAAAATTGCTTGATTTTATAGTTATTCAAGCAATTTATCGTTTTAAAAAAGTTCTTTGAACATATAATTTATTAGCAAAGGATTGAACGACATTTCTTAGAATATATTGTTCTTGAGAAAGTTTACTATTTTTTACATAAGATTTTTCAGCAAAAACAATACGAATAGCTTTTTCTAATTCCGAACAAAAACGATCATAAGCATCTTCAATAGGAGAAGTTTCAATAGCTAAATGAATCAATTTTTTTATATCATTAATACTATAAACTTGTTTTAAAACAAAAATTACAAATAAAGATGCCATATGTTCCTTATTATATTTTTTATTAATGGGTGGCTTAATAATATTGTGTTTTACATAATTATTAATCATTGTTTTGGTTATTATTTTTTCTTCTTTTTCATTATCACTTTTTATATAGCCAAATAAATATTGTTCCAAAAAGGAAACAAGTTGGTCAATATATAAATCTATGTTAGGTAGTTCATTCCATCTAGGTAAATGGAAATCTCTTATTTCCTTGTCCAAATATATCACCTCATATTACTAGTTGATAAAAAATCATATAAACTTTTATTATCATATCATCTTTTGAACCACTAGTCAACAACTTGACAAGATATTCTAAGTGTGATAATCTAGTAATCAATACTAGATAAAGGGGTAAAATTATGAGTCAAGAAAAATATTTTGAAGCAACAGAGTTTGAAAACATAAAAGAACTCATCTATAATGCTGTTCAAAAATACAACAATGAAACAGCTTTTATTATCAAACATAAAGAAGAAAAAGAAGTAACTTATGAAAATATAACTTATAATAAATTATTAGAAGAAGTAAATTGTTTAGGAACAAAATTTTATGACTTAGGATATGAAAATAAAAGAGTTTCTATTGTAGGAAGAAATAGCTATGAATGGGTCATGACACATCTTGCGAATTTATTAGGGGGAATGGTTAGTATTCCACTAGATAAAGAATTACAAGTAGATGAATTAGAAAGTTGTTTAATAAGAAGTCAAGCAGATGTTTTAGTCTTTGATGAAAAATATATCGAAAATATTGAAGAAATCAAAAAAAGAGGAAATGTAAAAGTAAAAGATTATATCTGTATGAATGAAAAAGAGGGCTATTTATCCATACCACAATTAAAACAACAAGGAAAAGAGCTTTTGGAACAAGGAAATAAGAACTATATTGGAGCAAAAATAGACAGCTACAAAATGAACATTTTATTGTTTACATCTGGAACAACTTCCCAATCAAAAGCAGTTATGCTTTCTCAAAATAATATTGCATCTAATGTTTATAGTATGCAATTAGTAGAAGATATTCGAAAAGAAGATGTTAATATTGCATTTTTACCATTTCATCATATATTTGGTTCAACTTGTATGATAGTTATGCTTGCTTTTGGTGTAACAACAGCATTTCCAGATGGACTTCGTTATATTGCACAAAATTTAAAAGAGTATAAAGTATCTATTTTTGTAGGAGTTCCTTTACTAGTAGAAACTATTTACAAAAGAATTGAACAAGGAGTTGCTAAAAAAGGTAAAACAAAGGTAGTAGCTTTTGCTAAAAAAATTAGTAACTTTTTGTTAAAATTGCATATAGATATTAGAAAAAAACTATTTAAAGAAATCTTAAATGAATTAGGTGGAAGTTTAAGATTTGTTATTTCTGGCGGTGCTCCATTAGATAAAAAGGTCAGTCAAGGTTTTAATGAGTTAGGTATTCATGTTGTGCAAGGATATGGCTTAACAGAAACCTCACCAGTTATAGCTGCTGAAAATTATAAAAAAATGAAATATGGATCAATTGGATTTCCAATGGAAAATGTACAAATAGAGTTATGCAACCAAGATAAGGAAGGCATTGGAGAAATTAGAGTAAAAGGCCCAAATGTTATGCTTGGTTATTATGAAAATGAGGAAGCGACCAATGAGGTGCTAAAGGATGGCTGGTTCTACACAGGAGATTTAGCCTATTTTGATCAAGAAGGTTATTTATTTTTAGCAGGTAGAAAAAAAGATATGATTGTTTTAAAAAATGGTAAAAAAGTATTTCCAGATGAAATAGAAACCATTATCAATCGAATGGAAGAAGTTAGTGAATGTATCGTTTACGGTATACCAAACAAAGAAGATAAAAATGATTTAAAACTTTCTGTAAAAATTGTTTATGACAAAGAAGTAGTAAAAGAAAAATACCCAAATATGACACAAGAAGAATTACAAGAAATAATATGGCAAAAAATAAAAGAAATCAACAAAACATTTCCACCTTATAAATATATTAAGAACATGGTTTTAACCGATCAAGAATTAATTAAAACCACAACGAAAAAAGTTAAAAGAAATGAAGAAATTAAAAAATTATTAGAAAAATAGTGTACCTAAAATATTGAAAGGAAAAATCAGAGAGGTACGATAAATATAGAAATTAAAAGCAGAAGAAATCATCTTCTGCTTTATAATACTTCCCATTTTTCTAAACTTCTGTAATTTTTAAATGAAATTTATCTTCAAAAACCTTTTTTTTAGCAATATATTCTTTGGTTTTAACACCTTTTACATCAATAATTTCGGTTGAATTATCTTTGTGAAAAACAATAAAATCAGCTTTATATTTTAATTTAGGAGCTAAAATAAAGGTTGGTTGCAAACAAAAACCATTAATTTCTTTTCCTTGTAGCCTTAATTTTAATTCACAATAATAATCCGCTTCTTTTTGGCTATCAAAAGTATGACCATCAATGGAAAATTTATTAGCTCGATATTTACTTTTTTTGGCATTTCCATTTGTAAAATTTTTATAATCATCCACTGTCCAGTGTTCCATTAACAAAACTCCTTTATCTAAATTTGTAAAATTATTATATAGAAAAAAAATAAAAAGTGCAACAAAAACTTATCTTTTTTTTTAATGTATGTTATAATAAAATATATTATTTTGAAGAAGGATGTTGAAATCATAATAAAATTGCATAAAAAGATTGAAATATATAGAAAAATATAGTTTAAATAGAGGATGAAAAATGGAAAATACCAAACTAAAGAAAAGAAAAGTAGAACTGAGCAATAAAATTATTCCATATTTTATGGGATTATCAGATGATTTAATGTTTTTTATTGCCATTAACAATTTATTTTTTACAATCGTAAAAGGACTAACAGCAGCACAAATAACATTTTTAACAACTATAACTGGTTTAGCTTATATTATGATACAAGTACCAGCCTTAAAAATCATACAAAAAATAGGTAATGTCAAATCAATTAGAATAGGAACCATTATGCTATTATGTAGTAGTTTATTAATAACATTTGGCAGTAATTATACCATGATTGCAATCGGTTATGTTTTATACCAACCAGCCTTTATATTTAAAAGAATGGATCATGTAGTGTTAAAAAATAATTTAAGTTATTTAAAAAAAGATAATGATTATATAAAAATAGCCAATCAAGCCAAAATTGTGTATTCTATTATAACAATGGTAATTGCATTAATAGCAGGAGGAATATTTGCTGTTAACCATTATATGCCAATGTACCTATGTATTGGAATTTGTATCATCAATATCTTGTTGTCATTTTGTATTTTTGATAGTAGAGAAGAAAATCAAAATACGAATCAAGATAGCCCAAAAGTAAAAATAAAATTTTCCCAAATTGTTGGAATGATTTTTACATCTTTTGCTTTATTATATACCACTATTAGTTTAGGGCAAAATAATGGTAAATTATTCATACAATATAATTTGCAAGAACATTTTGAAGCTGGATTAACAGCTACATTTTTTAGTTTTATTATTGTAAGTTCTCGTATTGCTAGAATTATAGGAAATATTATATTCAAGAAAATATATGATAAATTAAAAGACAAAGTAAATCTAATATTATCTGTCCTAACCATTATAGCATTTGCTTGTGTTTGGATAGGAAGTTGTTTAAATTCTATTTTAGTCATTAAATTTATAGTCATGACAATTGGATTTGATTTAATTTTAGCAATAAGAGATCCATTTGATACCTATATGACAGATTTGTTACTAAAACACACAACTGCTAAAGAACAACAAAAAGCAATATCTTATTTACAATTAGCACGAAGAATAACAGAAACAAGTATTAGTTTAATCTTTTCAATATTATTAATAAAAATAGATTTATTCTACATAATTATTTGTTTGATGATTTTGGCTATTTTAGCATTAGGAATCAATATCAAACTAGAAAAAATGATAAAAGAAAAATAAGGAGTTTCAGAAAACAATGAATTTTCCAATACCAGAATTTTTAATCAAACTGTTAGAAGAACAATATGGAAGACAAACAACTGAAGAAATTATAAAAGGGTATCAAATCAAAAGAAAAACAACCCTTAGAATTAACAAAATAAAAAGTAGCATAGAAGAAATCATAAGTACTTTACAAGAAAACCATATAGAATATGAAACAGTAAGATGGAGTACAGAAGCAATTATCCTAAAAGACACACAAGAACAGGAGATTCAAAATTTAAAAATCTATCAAGATGGAAAAATCTATATGCAAAGCTTATCTTCCATGCTACCACCCATCCTATTAGAGCCAAAACCTGGAATGGATATATTAGATATGGCAGCAGCACCTGGAGGAAAAACAACACAAATAGCATCTATTACAAAAAACCAAGCAAACATCACAGCCTGTGAAAAAAACAAAATCCGAGCAGAACGATTAAAATATAACTTAGAAAAACAAGGAGCAAAAGCTTATCTCATGACACAAGACGCAAGGAACATAGACGATTTTTTCTCTTTTGACCAAATCCTATTAGATGCCCCTTGTAGTGGAAGTGGAACTATCCATATACAAAACCCTAAATTAGAACAAACCTTTACACCACAATTAATCAAACAATCTGTAAAAACACAAACAGCATTAATCAAAAAAGCAATCAATCTCTTAAAAACAGGAAAAGAAATGGTCTATTCTACTTGTTCCATTTTAAAACAAGAAAATGAAGAAATCATACAATCAATTATAACAGACAAACAAGCACAAATCCTACCAATACCAAAAGAATTAATCGAAAAAATGCAAAACATACCAACCCTTCCTACTAAAATAAAAGGAACCTTGTGTGTGTGTCCGAATGACCTATATGAGGGCTTTTTTATTGCCAAAATCAGAAAAATCTAATTTTTTAAGGGGGGAGATGTGTGTTTGGGGACAGGCACCAATTACCCCAAGATGTGTGTTTAGGGCCTGACCCCAATTACCCCTAAATGTGTTTTTTGGGACAGGTCTAAGATAGTTTTTAAGGAGAGTGTACATGAAATGTATTATATTTATATGTTAAGATGTGAGGATGATTCAATTTATACAGGTATTACAACTAATATTGAACATAGAATGAAGGAACATTTTAGTAAAATAAATTGTGCAAAATATACTTATAGTCATACAGCAAAAAGCCTTGAGGCAGTATGGCAAACACAAAATAGAGTATTGGCATCCAAACTAGAATATCGAATTAAGAGATTGACAAAAGTCAACAAAGAAGATTTGATTGTTAAAAATAATTTGAAGGAATTATTACAAGAAAAACTGGATACTAGTCAATATATAAGGTTAGAGCTCAAAGGTTAGAAAAAAAATGGTAATAGTATTTAGAAAAAGAGAAAACTCTTCAATGATAGAGCTATCAAGGAAGAGTTTTTTGGATGGTTTGGTTTAATTCTTTTGTCATTTTTTTGCCAATTTGATAATTAACGATATACATTAGTATAAATATTATGGTATAGCCTATATAAAAATAGATAGGGGTGGAGTGATAGGTTTGTAAAATATCCCAAAAGCGATAAGTCCAAGTATATAAATAGATTGGTGGAATTATTAGCATGACTCCAAAGTAACCAATGGTAAATTTTAGGATAGGTTTTATTTTAGTAGTAATTACAAGATAGGCAATTGCGATAGATAGGCCTGATAAAATAGAGATGACAAGGTATTTATTCAAAATCCAGCTGATTTCTTCTTGCATATAAGACCATACACAAAAGCCTAATGGGTCGTAATATTCTGCTAAAGAATGGTAATTACTATTTTCTTCGTAATAAGAAGGGTCTAAACTATCTTTCATAACTTGATAAGAAAGATTAATACGTTCTCCTAATTCTTGTATTTTATCACTATCAAGGTAAGTTAGTAAGTCATTAGAATGATTAACGATGCTAATTTGGTTTTTATGACACCATTTATAAAAAGATGATACCGTAAATAGTAAATAAATAATAATAGTAGAGATTACAAAGAGCATGAAAGTTTTAAAAATTTTTTTAAAAATTGATTTCATTTTAAATTCCCCCTTTGTTTTAATAATTTCATGATTTGGGCAACATTTCTTTTCGATACAATTTCTTGAGTGTGATCTTTTAGTTTGACGATAACACTACCTAATATACTAGTATCAAAACACTGGACTTGGGTAATATGAATAATACAAGAATTTGAAATTCGAATAAAGTCATGTTGCTTAAATAATTCTTCTAATTCATATAGTTTGTATTTTATTTTATAGGTTCCTTGAGCTGTTCTTACATAATTGTTTTTGTCTTTACTAAAAAAACAAATAATTTTTTCTATTGCAATGAAATAGATTTCATTGTTTTTACTGGCTATTATTTGATTTGGCGTAGTGTTAATTTGAGAGATGTAATCAATGAGATTTTGGATTTCGTTTGTAATTTTTGGTGCATTTATGGTAATTGATATTTCTTTAAAATCATCTGATAAATTAGTATTTATTTTGATATTCATATTTTACCTCCTTCTTAAATTAATTATAATATATTAGGATACATTTTTCTAGAATTTATTATTTTTTTTGGATAGATGCTGTTATTTTTGTGATAGATGTAGGGTTTTTATTTTTTAATTCTTGCATTTAGGGTAAAGAATAAATTGATTGAGAAGGTGGCATAAAAAATTTTTTAAAAATATTGCTTTTTTATTTTAATTATAATAAAATAAAAATGAAAAATTATATGTTGAACTAAACATAAATAGAAAGTATAAAAATAAAAACTTGTGGGTAAATTATAGATTAGAAAATAGAGAAGAATCGTACGAAAGAATGGTACACATTTTTAAAAGAAATATCGGCATGAATTAGGAATACTAAAAATAGAATAGTTTGTAAAAATAAAAAATAGAAATACAAAAGTTAGAAAGAGTGGTGCAGATGAAAAAAATAAAAGATGTTAGAGAAAAAATACAAGATAAAGAAGTAAAAAAAATATTTGATAAATATGAAGCCTATATGGATGAACTTGATATATATGAGAGATATACTGGAGAAAATCCTTCAGGTCGAATTTATAAATATAAATTAGCTAGATTGTATAGGGAAAAAGAAATTGAATTTGGTAGTAAAAAGGCATTAGAAGAAAGATTTAAAAAATTTTCTTCTCGTGTAGAAAAAGTAAAACAAGAAAATGAGGGTATTGATTTACATGACATACGTACACAAAAAAATAGGGAGACAATTAGTGAATTAATTAATCAAACACAAAAAGGTAGAGAAGTGAAAATTGCTGATTTAGATCCAATAGCTATAATTGAGGATTTCTCTTTATGCGTAGCAATTGGCTCAGTTGAAGAAAAGAAGATGAGTGTACAAGAAGCTCTTGAAAAATTTCAAATTACAGAAGAAGAATTTGTAGCAGCACAAAATTCTTATAAAGAATATGAACAAAGTGGAATGATGGAAAATTATAATAATAGAATGAAAGAAAGGGAAAAAGAAAAAGGAAAACCAAAACCAATTATTCACTATACAGCTGGATGTTTAGAGCTTACACCAGCACAAGCAAGAAATGATTTAGCAATGATAGGTGTTTTAAAAGGTGAAGAATTTGTAAAACGAAAAACTGTAATAGAAAAGTATTGTGATATAGAGGTTAGTCAAGCGGTTATTGATACAATTATGATGAATCCTAACTTAACACTAGAACAAAAAGAGGAACGAATTCAACAAGAAAGAGAAAAACTAAGAAGACCAATGGAGAAACTTGTTAAAGAAACGAATCTAAGAAGTCAAAATGAGTACAAAATAAAAGAGAGAAATAATGTGATTGATATGACACATGAAGAAGATGATGACGATCAAAGAGGAATTGGATAATCAATAAAATGAAAATTTAAAAATACGAAATTGGCTTGCAACTTTCTTAAGGTTACAAGCCAATTTCGTGTTTGCCTTATTTAATACTGTTTTAAGCAAACATTTCCCTCTAGAAACAAGAAATATAACGTCTCTTCTTCCTGAGAGGAGAGGAAATCCACAGAAGATATCCGACCATATCTTTCTATAATACATCGGATATTGTGTTCTTCCGATTCTTTGATTTTTGACGACCAATTAGAACAACCTTTCTTTATTAAGTCTAAACAATGGAATATTAAGAATTCCTTTGCTTCTTCAGGATTAGAAAAAATAAGGCTCTCAACCTGATCGGTAGCCAATAGGTAAGAATATTTTTCGAAGTTCTTCATAGACATCCCCCTTCCTTTTGCATTTTTGACACCATTATTATATTACAATATCTATATTATGTCAAGCAAATTAGCCCTTAAATGTATTTAAGATATGGTTAATTAGGTACAATCGTATTGAAAGTATTGATTTTTTATGGATTGCATAATATAATTTGGTTGACAAAAATAGAAATCCAATTTTCAAAAAAATTAAAAAGTTGATTGGGTCATATGCTAAAGATTTGTCAAGAGGGAGGAACTATGTTTAAATTACATTCAGAATATAAGCCAACAGGCGACCAGCCACAAGCAATCGAATACTTATCAAAAGGGATACAAGAAGGAAAAAAATTTCAAACACTACTAGGCGTTACAGGTTCACGGAAAAACCTTTACCATGGCAAATATTATTCAAAAAGTACAAAAACCAACACTTGTTTTAGCACACAATAAAACCTTAGCAGGACAACTATATAGCGAATTCAAAGAATTTTTTCCAGAAAATAATGTTGAATATTTTGTCAGTTATTATGATTATTATCAGCCAGAGAGTTATATACCATCTTCTGACACCTATATAGAAAAAGATTCATCTGTTAATGATGAAATAGATAAATTGCGTCATTCAGCAACCTTATCTTTATTTGAAACAAAAGATGTCATTATTGTAGCATCTGTTTCTTGTATTTATGGATTAGGTGATCCAGTTGATTACCAAGAGATGATGTTATCTCTACGAGCAGGGATGAACAAATCACGAGATCAAGTATTAAAAAAACTAATCACGATGCAATATAATAGAAATGAAATAGACTTTAAAAGAGGTACCTTCCGAGCCAAAGGAGATATTGTAGAAATTTATCCATCTGACCAATCAGAATCAGCTGTTAGAGTCGAATTTTGGGGAGATGAAATTGAAAAAATCACAGAAATTAATCCATTGACAGGAAAATCAATTGGAACGAGAAAACATATATTAATATCACCAGCATCACATTATGTAACAACCAAAGACAAGATGGAAAGAGCAATTGTAACCATTGAAAAAGAAATGGAAGAAAGAGTAAAATACTTCCAATCCCAAAATAAATTAATTGAAGCACAGCGAATAGAGGAAAGAACCAATTTTGATATGGAAATGATGAAAGAAACAGGATTTTGTTCAGGGATAGAAAACTATTCAAGACATATTAGTGGAAGAGAACAGGGAAGTCCACCATATACATTGTTTGACTATTTTCCAAATGACTTTTTATTATTAGTAGATGAATCTCATGCAACCATTCCACAAGTAAGAGCTATGTATAATGGAGATCGAGCAAGAAAAGAATCATTAATTAATTTTGGTTTTCGTTTACCATCTGCTTTTGACAATAGACCTTTAAAATTTGAAGAATTTGAACAAAGACTAAATCAAGTAGTATTTGTCAGTGCTACACCAGCAGACTATGAAAAAGAAAAATCACAAGAAAATGTAGTCGAACAAATTATAAGACCGACAGGCTTATTAGACCCAAAAATACAAGTAAAACCAGTTACGAATCAAATTGATGACCTATTAGAACAAATAAGAATTCGAGTAGAAAGAAAAGAAAGGGTATTGGTAACAACTTTAACCAAAAAGATGGCAGAAGATTTGACTGAGTATTTGAAAAGTTTAGACATCAAAGTAAACTATATCCATTCTGATACAAAAGCATTAGAGAGAATGGAAATTATAAGAAATTTAAGACTTCGGAGAATTTGATGTATTAGTAGGAATTAATCTTTTAAGAGAAGGGTTAGATATTCCAGAAGTATCTTTAGTAGCTATATTAGATGCAGATAAAGAAGGATTTTTACGTTCAGAAAGGTCTTTAATACAAACCATAGGAAGAGCTGCTAGAAATACAGATGGAACCGTTATTATGTATGCAGATGAATTGACAGACAGTATGGAAAAAGCAATTTCAGAAACGAATCGAAGAAGAAACATTCAAGAACAATACAATCAAGCACATGGTATTACACCAAAAACCATTCAAAAATCAGTACGTGATAATATAGCAATGACAACGATAGAAGATATTAGTGTAGAATACAAATTAGAGAAAAATGAAAATATTCAAGAGGTAATGGGAGAATTAACTGACCAAATGTTACAACATGCTGCTAATATGGAATTTGAAAAGGCAGCCGAATTACGTGATAAAATTAAAGAACTAGAAAAATTATTATAGAAGAAAAAAAGATAGAATACTATATATTATAAAGAAGGGAGAAAAAGGAAAATGGGAATGATACTAGGAATTTTTCATTCATTTTGGTTTCAATCAATATTTAAGTTGATATTAGGAGCAGTATTGGCTGGCATTATAGGATTGGAACGTTCTTCATGGAGTAAACCAGCAGGATTTAGAACACATGCTTTAGTAGGAATTAGTGCTGTACTAGTTGTGTTATGTGGTGAATATATGTCACAACTATATGACATTGATCCTTCTAGAATATCGGCACAACTATTATCTGGAATAGGATTTATTGGTGCAGGTACCATTTTAAGAGATGGCTTTAATGTAAAAGGACTAACAACTGCTGCTGGACTACTGGCAGTTACTTGTATTGGATTAAGTATTGGGTCAGGATTTTATCTAGGAGGAATTTTGGCAACCTTGATTGTTTATATCATCTTATCTTATTCCTATAAATTATCAGATAAATTAAATCATTTTGATGTATTAGAATTAGATATCAAAATTAATGAAAACATAAAAGAAACTGTAGCTGAAATAGAAGAAATTTTAAGTGAGTATAAAGTAGAAATCAAACAAATAAAAAGATTAAAAGAAGAAAGAGAAAAAGAGGAAGAAACCATACATGTTGTTGGTCATTACAATAAAAAGGCTTTTAAAAAGAACGAATTATTAAGAAAAATTACTTTAATTGACAAGGTAGAAGAAGTTTTGCAAGAAGAAAATTAATAAAAAAATAGCAAAAACAAATAACATACATATCATATAACAAGGTGATAGGTATGTTATTTTTGAAAGAATTATATGAAGATGCAAAAAATGTAAAAGAAAAAGATCCAGCATGTAGAAATCTATTAGAAGTAATCATTTTATATCCAGGCTTTCATATATTGATATTCCATAGAATGGCACATTTTTTATATTGTCATAAATTCCTATTTTTAGCAAGGCTCATTTCACAAATAGGAAGATTTTTTACAGGAATTGAAATACATCCAGGTGCCAAAATTGGAAGAAGACTGTTAATTGATCATGGTATGGGAATTGTCATAGGAGAAACAGCAACCATAGGCGATGATTGTACGATTTATCATAATTCAACTTTAGGAGGAACAGGAAAAGACAAAAATAAAAGACATCCTGATCTTGGTAATCATGTAATGGTAGGAGCTGGAGCAAAAATACTAGGACCAATCAAAATTGGTAACGATGTAAAAATAGGGGCTAATAGTACAATTTTAAAAAACATACCAGACCATGTTACTGTTGTTGGATGTAATGAAATCAAAAAGATAGCAAAAAAAAACATACACTAGAAACGTCTGTTGGTCAAAAATAATTAATCAATATTTAGAAGTTTTGAATGTGACCGTAATAGCTTTAGAAATACTTAAAATACAGCAGAAAAGGGTCCTGTTTTCGGGTATAGTTCTGCTGTATTTTTAGTATTTCTTAGCGTTATGAAGGGTAACCGAAAAACTGAGAAATATTGATTAATTATTTTTGACCAACAGACGTTTCTAGTGTATGTTTTTTTTGACAAATTTTTGAAGTTCTATAAATTATATAGATTATCTTCTGTTAAAATTTTTACTCTTTTTAATGTTCTTTCATCATTTGAGTTTTGTGCATTTTCGATGAATTCTGGATGATTGATTAAAAATTCACGCATGGTTTCATAAGGATCATGGTAGAAACCTTTTAGCATTTCTAGTTGCCCTTGGTTAATAATTCCTAATGAAAAAGCTTTTTCAAATAAAGTGTTATCAACTAATGCTAATGGAATGGTTTGGATTCCTTCTTTTTCTAATATTTCGGTTCCTCCTTGTTTTCTATCTACTACATAACAAGTCCATAGTAATTTACCATTTAGGTTTTTGATAGCTGGTATCCATGAACGAACATAATTAGAGGCTGCTGTTACTAAGTCAGAGGCATTTAACACAGTTTTTCCTTCAATATTAGTTATTTTTTTTGTAGAAGAAAAGTCATAAGGACTAACAAAGGCTTCTAAATCTTTAAATAAAGTAAGATGAGGCTTTTTTAATAGATAAGCAATCATGTTAGAGAAATACCAATCTCTTCTTTCTCCACCAGAGATATAATCAATTTCTTCTAGGTTAACATTATCTGTAATAGATTGAATCATGGTATCAATTGTATCGTGAAAAATTTTATTTTTTTCGTATTGTGCCAACACTTTTTCAAAAACTTTTTTTGGTAAGTTGATTCTATCTTCTAATAGGGTGTCAATATAAGATAAAAATTCGGTTGCTTCTTTTTCATTTCCATAAAGGAAGTGTGTATTTACAAAATATGGGGATATGGTTCCAGATGTTAAGAAAAATGGTTTGTTTTCTTCGCAAAATTTTACTGCTTTTGTCTCAAATAGATATGACATGATATCTGACATAATGATTCCTCCTTAAATTTATTCTAGGGATATTGTAAATAAAAAAATAGATTTTGTCAATAAACTTGTAATTTATGTGATTTTATGCTATGATTTGCAAAGAAGAACATCATTTTTGTTGCAATATACTTATTTAAAAGAAAAAACGAGAAATATTGCCAAAAAACGCAAAAAATGATAAGATAGGAAAAATGAATTTTAGGAGGTAAAAATGAAAACATTATTAAAAAATGGAACATTAATCGACTATAAGACAAATACATTTGAGAAAAAAGATATACTGATTGAAGAAGATAAAATCAGTAAAATAGGAAGTGAAATTACAGAAGTAGCAGATAAAGTAATAGACTGTACTAATTTTTATATAATACCTGGAATGATTGATATGCACTGCCATTTAAGAGAACCTGGATTTGAGCATAAAGAAACAATTCAAACAGGTAGCAGAAGCGCCGTTTGTGGTGGTTTTACTACAATTTGTCCCATGCCAAATACCAAACCAACACCAGATAGCGCTATTGTTTTGCAAAAAATCATAGAAGAAGCAAAAAGAGTAAATCTATGTAATGTACTTCCATATGCCTCTGTTTCAAAAGGAGAAAAAGGAGAAGAACTAGTTGACTTTGAAGAATTAAAAAAAGCAGGAGCCATTGCTTTTTCAGATGATGGCATGCCAGTAGTCAACAGTAAAATGATGAGAGAAGCTATTATAGAAGCCGATAAATTAGGAACTTTTGTTGCCTCACATTGCGAAGAAAAAACAGTTGCAGCAGGAGCAATTAACGCTGGAAAAGTAGCAGACCAATTAGGGGTAAATGGCGTTTTACCAGAAGCAGAAGAAATTATGGCAGCAAGAGAAATCGTAATTGCAGAAACCAATAATGTAAGAGCACATATTTGTCACATTAGTACCAAAACAACCAAAAATATGGTAAGAGATGCCAAAAAAAGAGGGGTAAAAATTACTTGTGAAACTTGTCCTCACTACTTTACTTTTACAGTTGATGAGGTTTTAAAAGCAGGTGTCAATGCCAAAATGAATCCTCCATTAAGAGAAGAAAAAGACAGACAAGCCATTATAGAAGGATTAAAAGAAGGAACCATAGATGCCATTATTACAGACCATGCACCACATACAGAAGAGGAGAAAAACAAAGGACTAGCAACTGCACCAAATGGAATTATTGGATTTGAAACTGCTTTATCAGCAGAAATTATGAACTTAGTAGATGAAGGGCATTTAAGTTACTTGGACTTAGTAAAACTTACCTCTTATAATCCAGCACAATTACTACACATTGATAGAGGAACCATTGAAGAAGGAAAAGTAGCAGATATTACAATTTTCGATCCAAATGAAACTTATACCTATACGAAAGAAATGATTGTGTCAAAAGCAAAAAATAGTCCATTTATTGGAAAACAATTAAAAGGAAGAGTACAATATACAATTGTTGGCGGAAAATTAGTATACCAAAAGGAAAATTAGTAAAATCAAAAGAAAATGTAAAAAGGAATGGATGAAATGAAAATATTGGCTATTGGAGATATTGTAGGACAAAGAGCACTAGAAAAATTAGGAAAAGAATTAAAACAACTAAAACAAAAAGAAAATATTGATGTAACTATAGCAAATGGAGAAAATACAGCCAATGGAAATGGATTAACCAAAAAGCAATTTGAAACTATATTAGCAACTGGTGTAGATGTTATAACAATGGGAAATCATACATGGGGGAATGAAGAAATTTATGATTTTATAGAAGATGATAGAATCATAAGACCAGCTAATATAACAAAAGGAATGCCAGGAAAGGGATATACCATTTATCAAAAAAATCAAACCAAAATATTAGTTATCAACTTAATTGGAAGAAGAATGATGGAGGGAGTCTATTATTCTAACAATCTATTTATTGCTGTACAAGAGATTTTAGAAAAGATACCAAAAGATATAAAAATAATAATAATAATAGATTTTCATGCACAATCTACTGGTGAAAAAATAAATATGGGATATTTTTTAGATGGAAAAGTAAGTGGCATATATGGAACTCATACACATGTGCAAACAGCAGATGAAACAATCTTGCCAAAAGGGACAGGATTTATTACCGATATTGGTATGACGGGAGCATGTTTTTCAGACTTAGGATGTGATTTAGAACAATCTATTAAAAGATATTTGGAAGACAAAACAATAGAGGATACGATGTCGAATCATGAAATTATGATAAATGGTTGTATCTTTGACATTGATAAAAACACAGGAAAAACAGTATCCATTAAAAGAATTCATATAGATTAGATAAAAAAGAAGGAGAAAATCAAAAATGAAAAACCGATTAATATGGTATCCAAAATGTTCCACTTGTCAAAAAGCGAAGAAATACTTACAAGACAATCAAATACCATTTGAAGAACAACACATAGTAGAAGACACACCAACCAAAGAAGAATTAGAAAAATGGCTAAAACAAAGTGGAATAGAAATTAAGAAATTTTTCAACACAAGTGGTTTAAAATACAAAGAATTAAACTTAAAAGAAAAATTACCCCATATGACAGAAAAAGAAAAAATAGAATTATTAGCCTCAAATGGAATGTTAATTAAACGACCATTATTTATCACAGACAAAAACATTTTAATAGGATTTAAAGAAAAAGAATGGAGAGAAAAAATATGAAAGCAATTGACAAATTAATAGAAAAAATCAAGCAAACTAATAATCCAACTGTAATAGGATTAGACCCAAGATATGAAATGTTACCCAAATGCGTTACCAGTAAATATTCACAAGATTTAGAAGGAGTGGCAAAAGCAATCATCGAATTTAACCGAAACTTAATTGATTATACCTGTGATATTATTCCAGCAGTAAAAGTTCAAATTGCTTTTTATGAAATGTATGGAATACCAGGAATGGAAGCATTTAAAGAAACCTGTCGATATGCCAAAGAAAAAGGAATGGTAGTTATGGCAGATAGCAAAAGAGGAGACATTGGTTCAACAGCACAAGGCTATTCAAATGCTTTCTTAGGAAAAACAGTAATAGGAGAAAAAGAAGAATCCATTTATGATGTAGACTTTGTTACAGTTAATCCCTATATGGGAACAGATTGTGTAAAGCCATTTATAGAAGACTGTAAAAAATATGACAAAGGAATATTTGTATTAGTAAAAACTTCTAACCCATCATCAGGAGAATTGCAAGACTTAAAACTAGAAAATGGAAAAGAAATTTACTCACAAGTAGCCGAATTAGTCGAAAAATGGGGCGAAGAATTACGAGGAAAAGATGGTTATAGTAGTGTAGCAGCTGTAGTAGGAGCCACTTATCCAAGCCAATTAGAGCAAATCAGAAAACTAGCACCACATACTTATTTCTTAATACCAGGATATGGTGCACAAGGAGGAAAAGCAAGTGACATCGCCTTAGGATTTGACAAAAATGGACTAGGAGGAATTGTAAATGCCTCTAGAAGTCTAATGTGTGCTTATCGTTCCGATAAATGGAACAATCAGTATACAGAAGAAAACTATGCCAAGGCAACAAGAGCCGAAGCATTGAGAATGAAGGAAGAACTTAATCAAGTAATTTGATGTGTGTTTTGGGTGTGTTTGGGGACAGGCACCAATTACCCCTAGATGTGTTTTTTGGGACAGGTCTGAAAGTTACCCGTTAATGGAAAAATTTCTTAAGTGATGGAAATCTAGTTAAATTCATATTTAGAAGTTTTGAATGTGACCGTAATAGCTTTAGAAATACTTAAAATACAGCAAGAAAGGGTCCTGTTTTCGGGTATAGTTCTGCTGTATTTTTA
>JAAWGB010000078.1 GCA_022795075.1 Clostridia bacterium
AAAGACTAGAATAACAATATTTTTGAGGATTTGAATGTGACCTAAAATAGCTTTAGAAATATTTAAAATACAGATGAAAGGGTCCTGTTTTCGGGTATCGTTCAGCTGTATTTTTAATATTTCTTAGCGTCATGTAGGGTAACCGAAAATCCGAATCAATATTGTTGTTCTAGTCTTTGAATTATCTAATTTATTCTCAGTGAACTGTAACTATTGTTGTTACAACAATATTAAGTATAAATTATACATTGACTTCATATTATCAGAATGATATAATGCAAATGAAAAATGGAACAATAAGAAGTAAAAATATAGTAAAAAAGGAGAAAAATATGGCTGTAAAAATGATAGTTGGTCTTCAATATGGAGATGAAGGCAAAGGAAGAGCGGTACACTATGAAGCAAAAAATGCTTCTATAGTAATTAGAGCGACAGGGGGAAGTAATGCAGGTCATACAGTTGTTGCAAATGGTAAAAAATATGCTATGCACTTATTACCATCTGCAATTATTCGACCAGAAGTACTTTCTATGATTGGACAAGGAGTTGTAGCAGATTTAGAAGTATTAGCAGAAGAAATACAACAAATGAGAGAAGTTGGAGTAAAACTCGAAAAAGACAACTTTGTAGTAAGTGAAAGAACACATATAACTTTGCCACATCATAAGCAACTAGATCGATTGTATGAAATGCTAAAAGCCAATAAAGTAGGTACAACAGGAAGAGGGGTAGGTACAACCTATGAAGAAAAAGCAAGACGTACGAATTTAAGAATGTGTGATTTATTTAATGAAGAAACACAATTAAAAGCAAAGATTACAGAAAATTTAAAAGTATATAATGTTTTAATGGCAGAAGCTAATCAACTAATAGAAAAAGGTATTTACGATGAAGAAAAATTTCCTCTTATTACAACTCAAGAAGAATATCAATATTGTATGAAATATAAACCAATTATACAAGAATTTATTACAGATACTTATCCAATTATCAATCAAGCAATTGAACAAGAAGATTTAATTATCATTGAAGGAGCCCAATCTTTTTGGTTAGATAATGACCATGGAGATTATCCAATGACGACATCTTCTAATCCAAATGCAAGTGGAACAGCATCTGGTGCAGGAATAGGTCCTACTTTAATAACAGAGGTAGTAGGGGTTATAAAAGCTTACACATCAAGAGTAGGAAATGGACCATTTGTAACAGAACTAAAAAACGAAATTGGAGATTGCATTCGTCAATGGGGTCATGAGTATGGAACGACAACAGGTAGACCAAGAAGAACAGGTTGGCTTGATTTAGTTATGATTAAACATACTAAAAATACAAGTGGATTAACATCTTTATGTGTTAATCATATGGATACAATTGGAAAGTTAGATAAAATTAATGTATGTGTTGGTTATGAATATAAAGGAAAAAGGATTAACCATGTACCAATTGATAAAGAAAATTGTAAGCCAATTTATCAGGAATTAAAAGGTGGTTGGAATACACAAAAAGCTACAACTTTTGAAGAACTACCAAAAGAAGCACAAGATTATATTCATTTTATTGAAAATTATACAGGTGTGCCTGTAAGATATATTGGTGTAGGTGCCGATGAAAAAAGAACCATTATAAAATAAAAATAAAATCCCCATCTAATTTAAGAAGTAGGGGATTTTGTTTTGTTTAAAGAATCGCTCCTAAAACTAAAATTCCTAAATTATCACGATAGATTTCACTAAATTGAGTAATTGGTAAAGGATTTTCACCAATTCCTGCTTCAATTGTGTAGCCAGGTCTACCATAGGTTTGAATAAACCAATCTTTGTATCCTGCAAAACTGGAGTTATAAGGGGTATTGGCTAATACATAGCCACTGGATTCAGCAAATTGTTCGCCAATTGCTTGACTGTTAGGTGGCGTAAAGTTTTCAAACTGCCAATAAATTTCTTTGCCTTGTGTATGATAAGTGATAACTAATCGGAAGTCATGTGATAAGGTAAAGTTATATATGGCAAGAGCTTCTGGTTCAGTTAGTGGTCCATAACCTACGAAGTCACGAGGACTGGGTCGTGTAAAGCCTTGTGCATATTTTATTTCTTTCGCGTTTTCCCAACCTGCTGGAAATTGCAAATTTAAATCCACCCCTATAGTCTTTTATAATTTCCAATTTTGATAAAGAATAAATAAAAATTAGTAATTACCTATTAATACTAGAATTTAGTTTATGTATTCTAACTCTTATTTATGTAATCTAGGATTTTATAGACAAAAATATTATAAAATTGTAATAATAAATACAAATATAGAGAATTTTGTTGAGAAAAATGTCATTTTGTGATATAAAATACACTAGAGTTATTATAAAATTTAGGAGTGAATAAAATGGCAGATAAATTAGAGTTAACATGGGTGGGAAAAAATGAAAAAATAAATATAGAGCCAAGAATTTTAATAGAAGATAAGAAACTATCAAATATAAAAAATAGTGTAGATACAAAAAATATGTTAATTCATGGAGATAATTTATTAGCATTAAAAGCGTTAAAGGAAAAGTATACAGGAAAAATAAAATGTATATATATAGATCCTCCATTTAATACTGGAGCTGCTTTTGAACATTATAATGATAATTTAGAACATAGTATATGGCTGAACTTAATGTATAAAAGAGTATTAGAATTTCATAATTTATTAGCAAAAGATGGAGTTATTGTAATAGAAATTGATGATAATGAAATGCCATATTTGAGAGTTATTTTAGATGAAATATTTGGCCGTAATAAATTTGTTGCCAGTATATCAGTAAAATCAAATAATATTTCAGGTAATAAGACAGCCAACAAAGGGAAAACAATTTTAAGAAACAAAGATAATATTATTGTATATAAAAAAGGAGATAACGTATCTATTGTACCTCAATATATTGAAAGAAATCGATGGGATACTCACTATAATTCATTTATTGAATTTGAAGGGGATAAAGTAAAAGAAATAAGAAAACTTAAAGATGTATTAATTGAAAACAAAATAATTAATAGTAAAGGAACTATAAAAGAAGAAATAATAGAAAAAAAAGAATTTTATGATTTTATACTAAAATATCAAAATAACATATGTCGTTTAGTTAATTCAATATCTAAATCAATGAAGGAAGAAAGTTTAAAACATCCTAATGAAGTTATAAAATTTATAGATGATAATAATATTGTGAGATATGCTTTAAATGGAAATCGTATTTCATTTTTAACATCAGCAATTAATAACATTGATGGAAATGAAAAATTTAGCCAACTATTGGGGGATTTGTGGACTGATATTGATTTTCAAAATACACAAAATGAAGGGGGAGTATCTTTCCCAGCAAGTAAAAAACCAGAATATTTAATACGCAGAATTTTGAATATGTTTACTAAACCAGGTGATATCGTTCTAGATTCATTTTTAGGAAGTGGTACAACTTGTGCAGTTGCACATAAAATGAATCGTAGATGGATTGGGGTAGAAATGGGTGAACACATATACAGTCATTGTATAAAAAGAATAAATAATGTTATAAATGGAAAAGATACATCAGGTATTTCTAAATATGATGACTCCAAACATATTGGAGGAGGGTATAGATTCTATGAATTAGCACCAACCTTAATAAAGGAAGATTCATTTGGAGAACCTATTATAAATAAAGAGTATAATGCAGAAATGTTAGCTTCTGCTGTTGCTTTACATGAAGGATTTAAATATAATCCATCTAATGAAAGATTTTGGAAACAATCTGTAGGCAATGAAAATAGTTACTTATATGTAACTACAAAGTTTATAAATAAAAATGATATAAATAAAATAAAAGAAGAAATGAACGATACAGAATATCTTGTGATTGCATGTACAGCATATGATAAAGAAATAGATGGAATATATAAAAATATAAAAATAAAGAAAATTCCAGAAATGTTATTATCAAAATGTGAATTTGGAAAAGATAATTATAACTTAAATATAATAAATTTACCTGAATATGAGGAGGAACTTGAAGATGATCAATAATATGAATTTTATGCAATACACAACTGATTATATTTCTGGAGTAATGTCATTGAGAAACCCACAAGAGAAATCATTAAAAATATTAGAAGAAATAATTAATGATACAAACCTAGTTAATAATAGTAATATAGAAGAAATATTAAATGTAATACATAATAAATATCCAATATGTACTGATTTTGAAAGAGATTTTATATCTTTAACATTTGCTTTAGCAACAGGAGTGGGAAAAACAAGATTAATGGGAGCATTTATAACTTATTTATATACTAATTATGGCATAAAAAATTTTCTTGTAGTAGCACCAGGAACAACAATATATGAAAAACTTAAAGCCGATCTAGGTAATTCCAATAGTCCCAAATATGTATTTAAAGGGATTGGATGCTTTAGTAATCCACCAAAAGTAATTGCAGATGATGATTATGCAAATAAAAATATATCATTATTTGATTCAGAAGTAAATATATATGTTTATAATATTGGAAAGTTTGATAAAGACAATACAAAAATGAAATCATTTAATGAATTTTTAGGTATGTCTTTTTATGATAAACTTGCAAATATGAAAGATTTAGTTATAATTATGGATGAATCACATCATTATAGAGCTGATAAAGGAATGGTAGCATTAAATGAATTGAAGCCTGTGTTGGGAATAGAATTAACAGCAACACCAATAGTGAATTTAAAAAACAAACAAGTACCTTTTAAAAATGTTGTATATGAATATCCACTATCAGAAGCCATAAAAGATGGATATACAAGAGTACCATTTGCAGTTACAAGAACAGATATAGATTTTTATCATTTTGGAGATGAACAATTAGATAAGCTAATGTTAAATGATGGAATAAAATGCCATGAAATGATAAAAAACAAACTGGAAAATTACTCAAAAGTAAACAATAAACCATTAGTGAAACCATTTATACTTGTAGTGTGTAAAGACACCAACCATGCAAAAATAATAGAAGAATATGTAAAATCTGATGAATTTAAAAATGGAAAATATAAATATAAAACAATAAAAATAGAATCAAAAATGTCAGGAGTTGAAACAGAGGCGAATACTAAATTATTATTAGAAGTAGAAAGAGTAGATAATCCAGTAGAAATAGTAATACATGTTAATATGTTAAAAGAGGGATGGGATGTTAATAATTTATATACTATTGTTCCATTAAGGACTGCAAGTTCAAAGATATT
>JAAWGB010000013.1 GCA_022795075.1 Clostridia bacterium
ACACGATAAGCCAAACTTTGTGTGCTTTTGGAAAAGAATGGATGATGAATTTGATTTGCTTAAAAGATGAAAAAAGTTATATTTTAGCACAAAATCAACAAGTAAAAGAAAAAATAGAAAAGTTAATGGGAAGTAAATTTAAAGATGATATAATGGTTTTATCAGAAGTATGGCTAAGGAAAGAGATTATAAAAAAATCATTTTATTAGAATAAAGTAAATGAAAAAAGATTCCTAAATTTTAAAGTTCTAACCCCTTATCTTGAGGAATACAATTAAACAAAAGTATTCAGATGGGGGTTTGCTTTATGAAATGTATATCAATCGAAGAGCGTGCTATTAATTTGGCACAATATATAATAGATTCAAAAGATACAGTAAGAGGAGCAGCAACAAAGTTTGGGATTTCAAAATCAACAGTACATAAAGATGTATCTGAAAGGCTTAAAAAAATAAATCCAAACTTAGCTAAGCAAGTCAGAATTATTTTAGATGAAAATAAAGCAGAAAGACACATGAGAGGAGGAATGGCAACTAAACTAAAATATAGTCATTTAAAAGGACAAAAAAACAATTGAGAACGATGCTCAATTGTTTTTTTTTTATTGTTGATTTCTTTGTTGTTTTCTTGCTCTTCTACATTCTGCACATCTTACTGGTTGATTTTCAAAACCTTTTTCTGCATAAAAAGCTTGTTCTCCAGCTGTAAATACAAATTCAGAACCACAATCTTTGCAAGTAAGTGTGATATCTTCGTAATTGTTTTCCATATGATTTCCTCCTTTATCAGATTTGAATTAACTTTTTACTAACCAATCTTATAAAGAAGGGAAATAGTCTAAAAATAAATTCATCGATAGTCTTTTTAAAGACCAGTTATAGTATAACATCTTAATTAGATAAAAACAAGAGATTACTAAAAAAATCCGAAATTTTTTGTGTGACGTTTTAAAAATATATCATATTTTCTTAGAATTACTATATTTAATATTTTATTTTTTAGTTTTTGAGAATATTGGTAGACCTTGAAAAATGTAAAACAATGTAGTATAATAGCAACATAGAAGATAATAAGGCATTTGATGGCCTTTAGAAAGGGTGAATAGCATGAAAGCATTAATCAGTGTATCAGACAAAACAGGTATTGTAGACTTTGCGAAAAGATTGGAAAAACAAGGTGTAGAAATTGTATCAACAGGGGGAACTTACAAAAAATTAAAAGAAGAGGGTATTCAAGTAATGGAAATATCGGAATTAACTGGATTTCCAGAGTGTTTAGATGGAAGAGTAAAAACACTTCATCCAATTGTACATGCAGGAATTCTTGCTAGAAGAGAGAAAGAAGAACATAGAAAACAATTAGAGGATTTGAATATAGATACCATAGATTTTGTAGTTGTAAATTTATATCCTTTTAAACAAACCATTTTAAAAGATGGTGTTAGTTTAGAAGAATGTGTTGAAAATATTGATATTGGTGGTCCTACTATGCTACGTAGTGCTGCTAAGAATTATCAAGATGTAACAGTTATTACTAATCCAGAAGATTATGAAGTTGTTTTAAGTGAATTAGAAGAAAAAGGAGAAGTTTCAAAAGATACAAAGTTTCGATTAATGCAAGCTGTATTCGAGCATACTGCTAACTATGATGCTATGATAGCCAATTATATAAAAGAACAAAGAAAAGATGAGAGTTTACCAGAAAAATTAACATTAACCTATGAAAAAGTTCAAGATATGCGTTACGGAGAAAATCCTCATCAAAAGGCAGCATTATATAAAGAGATTGGAAAATGTGAAGGATCTTTAACAACTGCCAAACAATTAAATGGAAAAGAATTATCTTTTAATAATATTAATGATACAAATGGAGCTTTGGAACTATTAAAAGAGTTTGAAGAACCAACAGTTGTTGCTTGTAAACATGGAAATCCATGTGGTGTAGGAAGTAGTACCAATATTTATCAAGCTTGGCAAAAAGCATTTAATGCAGATAAAACTTCTATTTTTGGTGGAATTGTGGTTGTAAATGAAGAAGTAAATGTAGAAATGGCAAAAGAAATGAAAGAAATTTTCTTAGAAGTAATTGTGGCACCTTCTTTTGAACCAGAAGCATTAGAGATTTTGAAGAAGAAGAAAAATGTAAGAGTGTTAGAACTTCCAACGATACGTGTGAAACAAAGAGAAAATGCTTATGATATCAAAAAAATTAATGGGGGAGCAATTGTTCAAACAATTGATGCCAAATTATTAGATGAATATGAAGTGGTAACCAAAACCAAACCAACTCCTGAACAAATGGAAGATTTATTATTTACTTGGAAGATTGTAAAATATGTAAAATCAAATGGAATTGCTATTGGAAAAGAAAAACAATCCATTGGAATTGGACCTCGGGCAAGTAAATAGAATATGGGCAACGAAACAGGCAATTGAACATGGAGAAGAGTTAATTGAAAAAGGGATTGCTAATGGAGCTGTTTTAGCATCAGATGCTTTTTTCCCATTTGCAGATTGTGTAGAAGAAGCCAACAAGGCTGGAATTAAGGCAATTATTCAACCAGGTGGTTCCATTAAAGACCAAGATTCTATTGATAAGTGTAATGAGTATGGAATTGCTATGGTATTTACTAAAATGAGACATTTTAGACATTAATAAAGTTTGTAAGTTTATTATAAAATTTGTAATTTAGTAATAGATAAATTCAAATATTTGACATTATGATAATAATAACCAACTATATCAGAAAAATTGGTATTCCAGCACATTTAAAGGGGTATGTGTATCTACGAGAAGCCATCATACTAGCACTTGATGACCCAACAAGTATGATTCTATTACCAAGAATATATATCCTGTGATAGCTAAAAAATTTGAAACTTCTAATGGAAAGATAGAGAGGGCAATGAGAAGTGCAATTGAAATTGCATGGGAAAGGGGAAATATTCAGATAATAAATGAAATGTTTGGTTATACTGTAGATATTGAAAGAGGAAAACCAACCAATTCTGAATTTATTGCTTTAATTGCTGATGAAATTAAAATAAAACACAAAGTCATTTTAACAAGGCATTACCAGTTATAGGTAATGCCTTTTACCGTAGAATAATCACCAAACGACAAAATGTGACATAGAATATAATAGCCAAAAGTCAGAGGTGAAAAAAATGAATAAAATAAAAAAAGGAGATATTGTTACAAGAAAATCTTATGGAAAAGACATAATATTTATTGTAAAAAATATCATAAATACCAAAAAAGAAAAAATAGTTATATTAAAAGGAATGATAGACAGAATTGAAGCAGATAGCAACATAGAAGATCTAGAAAGAATAGATAAAAAAATTGCAAACGAAAAAATGGAAGCCTTACATCATAAAATAAATAACAAAATTATACAAAATGAAGAAACAAGAGGAAGTGTAGGATATCAAATAGGAATTGTAACACCAAGCAATAGAAACAAAGAAAAAATTATAACTGGAAAAATACTACACTTAGATGGAGATAAAAAATACAGTCAAAAATCCTATTACTATTATAAAAAGCTAGGACTAAATGCTATTGTTAGAAACATACCAGAATATCGACAACCAAGGGTAGTTTATCAATTATTAAAAATGTACAATCCAGACATCCTTGTAATAACTGGACATGACGGAATGATTAAGCGAGGAACAGACTATCATAACCTATATAATTATAGAAATTCTAAGTACTTTATTCAAACTGTAAAAGAAGCAAGAAGATTTGATAAAGAAAAAAACAATCAGTTAGTAATATTTGCAGGTGCTTGTCAAAGTTATTTTGAAGCAATCATTTCGGCTGGTGCCAATTTTGCATCTTCTCCTGCAAGAATTTTAATTGACTTTTTAGACCCTTTAGTTATAGCAGAAAAAATAGCCTTTACAGAAAAATATAAATATATTACTATAGATGATATAGCTAAAGAACTAAGAGATGGAAAAAAAGGAGTAAGTGGAATTGGTGCAAATGGCAAAATGATTTTAGAATCGTAAAAAGGAAGTTAGAAGTTAAAAATTAGATGATTAATCATATATTTTTGGCTTCTATTCTCATTTTATTGACATTATGTTGATTAGTATGTTACAATAGAATTATTCGGAAGAATCTGAAAAGATGAAAGGAAGGTAAACACGATGGAACGGAAGAATTTAATTTCAGAAGTAGCAGAAAAAGAAAATGTGGAGCAGACAAGAAACTATTTGAATAAGTATAGGAGTTTAACAGAAATAGAAAGAAATTGTCTGTGTAATGTCATTGGTATGGTTGTGACAGATCACGGTAGAATACGTTCTATGTGGACTATACTATATGCACAAACAGCTCAAAAGTATCAGTTAGACCAAATTGAAAAAGTAGTTGATAAAGCTATTGGAAAGATTTTAAAAGAAGATTCTGAGATAAGAGAGTTATTTTGTAAGAATTCAGGGAGGAAAAGCAACAAAGAAGTGATTGAATATTTTGCTAAAAAAGTAATGGCGAAGAAATTAAGAAATTAAATTATCGTGCTTAGGCATTACCAGTTATAGGTAATGCCTTTTGCCAAAAAAATAATTATCAAATAAATAGATACAAATAGAATATGGCATTTAATTATGATTTTTTTAGTTTAGTTTTAAAAGTTCAACTAATAAATAAAAGTAACCGAACTTAACAAAAATGAAATGTAATTGTAATACAATTGTAAAGAAAGAAGAAAAAATCAGTCAAGGCATGATAAATAGGGGATTGTATGGAATTGACATATCTTCTTATTTTTTGACAATTTATGCGAAAAATGCTATAATCAACTCATCTTAAGGGAGAAGGTGATTACATGATTTGTCGTACAGATATTACAAATTTAAAAACAGACATTATAGAAAAAGTTGGTCAAAAGATAATCGTGAAAGGTTCTTTAGGAAGAAGTAAAGCCTTTGAGAAAGAAGCTACTATAGAAAAAGCATATCCTAATATTTTTGTTGTAAAATATGAGGAAAATGATAGAAATGTTACATATAGTTATACAGATGTATTAACTAGAACTGTTGAAGTTGAAGTTTTTGATGGAGATTCATATTCACCATTAATACCACCAGCAGTAGAAACCAAAAGAAGGAAAACATCATTATAAAAAGAAAAATTAAAATACCAATATAGAATATCTATATTGGTATTTTTTTATTGTATAGAAAAAAGATTTTAATACATGTTTCTTTATTCTTGTCATAAATTTGTATGTCCTACCATATACATGTATAAAGAAAAAGAAGGAGGTAAAATAATGGTATTAGAAACTGTAAATGAAAATTTATGTGTAAATAAATTAATAGCCACAAAAAAAGACATTATCATGGTAGAAGGAGACATGATAGTACCAGATTCCAAACCAGATATTTTAAACACAATTTGTACAAGTGGGGTAGTATGTATTTATAAAAAAGAAGTATTAGAAGATAAAGTAAGAATTGATGGAAATATCAATACATATATTATGTATTTAGCAGATGATACACAAGACAAAGTAAGAGGGATTAATACCAGTTTAGATTTTTCAGAAATATTATCAGTTCCCAATGCAAAAGAAGGAATGGAATCAGTTATCCAAGCAAAACTAAAATCCATTGAATGCAAGGTAATTAATGGAAGAAAAGTAGGTATTAAAGCAACATTAGAAGTAGAAGTTAAAATTTATGACAAAGAAGATATACAAATAGTAAATAGCATCCAAAATGCAGAAGGAATTCAAATGCTAAAAGAAGATTTAAAAGTAAACTCATTAGTTGGTATGGGAGAAAATAAAATTTATACAAAAGACAATATTTCAATTGATAATATAGACAATTTAGCAGAAATATTAAAAACAGATATAGCAATTGTAGATAAAGATGTAAAGGTAAGTTACAATAAAATTTTAGCCAAAGCAGAAGCAAGAGTAAAAATCATGTACTTAACAGAAGATAATCGTGTAAATTCAATAGATGCAAAGATTCCAATTGTAGGATTTATTGACATTGCAAATGTAACAGAAGAAAATATTTGTGACTTAGACTATGAAATTAAAAATATGATTATCAAGCCAAATGCAACAGAAGAACACTCTATTTATATTGAATTAGAAATAGGGGTAGTAGCTATTGTATATGAAGAAAAGCAAATCAATTTAATACAAGATTTATATAGTCCTTATGAAAATTTAGAATGTAACAAAAAGAAAATAACAACTATAACCAACAAGCAAACAAGAAAAGAAATAAAACAAATACGTGAAAAAATAGAGTTAGAAGGAATG
This sequence comes from Clostridia bacterium, assembly GCA_022795075.1. Lineage (GTDB taxonomy): Bacteria > Bacillota > Clostridia > TANB77 > CAG-508 > CAG-269. The sequence continues at coordinate 6,296 of JAAWGB010000013.1, forward strand.
GAAAACAAAAATATAATAGATGTAGATGTTTGTCCTGTTATTGAAAAGCAAGATAATTTAAGTAATCGAATTGTTTATAGTGGTAGCTTAGAAATTAATTTTGTCTTATCTAATCAAGATTTACAAATGGAGGTAAGAAATGCTAAACTTCCATTTGAATATATGGTAGATGGAGTAGAAGATGCAGAAAATGTAAATAGTAAATTAGAAATGGAAGTAGCTAACCAAGATTTTATTATACAAGATGGTGGTGTAATTAGTAGTAATGTAGATTTAGTTATGAATAATGATATGTATAGAAGTACAAATATGAATATTATGAATGAAATACAAACAAATGGAGAAAGGGAAGAAGAAGACTATAGCTTAATTTTATATATTGTAAAAAAAGGAGATACCTTATGGCAAATTGCCAAAAGATATGGCAGTACAATAGATGATATTGTAAGAACCAATGGCATAGAAGATCCAAATAAAATTACAGTTGGTCAAAAATTGTTTATTCCCCGTTATGTCAAAACAGGAATGATGTATGCATAAAATTTATTCTAGACCACGAATCCGAATGCCAAAAATTATTTTACAATCTAGAAAACGAATGCAAAGTGAAAAAGCAAAAAAAATGACAACAATAGTAGTTATTTTAATCATAGCTTTTTCAACAGTAAAATTGATATTAGATGCGGTATTACCAATTTTTGATACTTTATGCGAAAACCGAGCAAAATCGATAGCAACAATAGTTTCGAATGAACAAGCAACCAATGTTATGAAACAACATACTTATGATGAATTGTTTACCATTCAAAAAGATAAAGATGGCAATATTACGATGATACAATCAAATGTTATACCAATTAATGAGATTATTTCAGATGTAGCCAATAAAATTCAAGAAGAAATTGACAATCGTGGTAGGGAAAATATACAAATTGCTCTTCGGAAGTTTTACAGGGTTTAAATTGTTAGCAGGAAAAGGACCATATGTTAAAATAACAATATCTTCAGTAGGAGATGTAGAAACAGATTTGAGGAGTGAGTTTATTTCTCAAGGCATTAATCAAACTCTGCACAGAGTATATCTTCAAGTAAAATGTGAAGTTAATATTTTAACTCCTTTTGATAATATTTCACGTGAAATTACAAATCAAGTTTTACTTATGGAAAATGTGATTGTTGGTAATATTCCAAATACGTATTATAATTTAGAAGGATTAAATGGAAATAGTGATGCACTAGAAATAATTGAATAGTATAAAAGACTTAGGAAAAATCTAAGTCTTTTGTTTTTTTGCTGATATTTGTATATCGTGTGTATATTAGCTTGTGGTTTTTGACAGCTTTAAATAGACTTTTAATAAAATAAAAGCAGTAATCCTAAATAGATTACCGCTTTGTATATAGGTTTTTGACCTTCTGCCCAAATGGGCTTGTTTTTATCTTTTTGAGAATTGTGGAGCTTTACGAGCTTTTTTAAGACCATATTTCTTTCTTTCTTTCATACGAGGGTCTCTTGTTAAGAAACCATTTTGTTTTAAGGCTGGTCTATATTCTGAATTAGCCTCATTTAAAGCTCTAGCAATACCATGACGAATGGCACCTGCTTGACCTGTAAATCCGCCACCTTTTACTGTAACAATAACATCATATTTACTTGTTGTATTGGTAACAGTTAAAGGTTGTCTGACGATAACTTTTAAAGTTTCTAATCCAAAAAATTCATCAATATCTTTACCATTAATTGTTATTTTTCCTGTACCTTCTACTAATCTAACTCTAGAAACAGAGCTTTTTCTTCTACCAGTACCATAGAAAACTATATTTTCTTTTTTAGCCATATTATTTTACCTCCCATACTTCTGGTTTTTGTGCTTGATTTTCGTGTTCTGCTCCAGCATATACTCTTAATTTTTTTAGTTGACTTCTACCTAAAGAGTTATGAGGTAACATACCTTTTATAGCTAAAGTCATAGCTTTTTCTGGATTTTTTTCAAGCATTACTTTGGCAGGAACTTCTTTCATTCCTCCAATGTAACCGGAATGATGTCTATAGATTTTTTGATTTAATTTATTTCCTGTTAAAATTACGTCTTTACAATTTAATATAATAACATGATCACCTGTATCAATATTAGGTGTAAATGTTGGTTTATGTTTTCCTCTTAATAATTTTGCAGCTTCTGTTGCAACTCTACCTAGTGGTTTTTGACTAGCATCAATTATATACCATTTGCTTTCAACTTCGCCACATTTTGCACTATATGTAGTATTATTCATGATAACAATACCCTCCTATTTCTTTTTTTAATTCTGTATTATATGAAATAAATGTAAAACTACCGGGGAGAAGTTTTATCATCATTTCTATATAGCGAAAATATTATATTATAAAAAACTGTATTTGTCAACCAATTTTGGAAACAAATTAAAAACTTGACAAATTTTTCTTATAAGAGTATAATAAAAAGAGCTTTGCAAAATGAAAAATTTATTTAATTTTAAGTAAGGAGCGAAAAAATGAAAAGTAAAATGAATATAAAAAGCATTGTAATCATGGCAACCATAGGAATAATCAGTTTGTTTTTTATTAACATGAGTTTAGCAGTTAGCACAGGAAAAATAAGTGTAGAAACAGCTAATCTTAGAGAAACAGCAGATGAAAATGCAAAAATACTAGAATTACTTTCTATCAATGATGAAGTAGAAATAATTGAAAAAACAGGAAATTGGTATAAAGTAAAAGCAAAAGGAATGACAGGATATTTAAGACAAGATTTAATAAAAGTAAATGAACAAGAACAACCAAACAATACAACCAATAATGAAACAGCAACCAACCAAGAAACACAAGCACCAGTAGAAAATACAGTAGAACCAACCGAGAAACCAAAAGAAAACACTCAAAACAATCAAACAGAGCAAAAAGTAGAAGAAAAAGACATAGAACTTGGTAAACAAAAAATGGCAGAAGATACCAAACTAAAAATTGTACCAGTTATTAATGCAACAGACACAATTGAAGTAAAAAAAGAAGAAGAAGTAAATGTTATAGAAATTATGAATGGTTGGGTATGTGTAGAAGCAAAAACAACCAAAGGCTGGGTAAGAAAAGAAAAAATACAAAAACAACAAACCACGCAAGAACCAACACAACCAACAGTAAGTACAGTAGAACCAACACAAAACATGCAACCTCAAAAAACAGAGGAAGCAAAAACAGTAATCAAAACATTATATGTAAATTCAACCAGTATCAACTTAAGAAAAGAAGCAAACACTTCATCTGAAATTTTGGCTAATTTACCAGTTAATACAGCAGTTGATGTATTAGCACAAACCAATGGATGGAGCCAAGTTAGAGTAAATGGAAAAGAAGGTTATATTTCATCTTCTTTACTATCTACTAGAAAACAAGAAACAGCAAGAAGTTCATCAACACCAAGAACAGCTAGTACAACAAAACAAGAACAAACAACAAAAGAAGCACCAGTATCAGGTAACGGGTCATCTGTTGTAGCTTATGCTAAACAATTTATTGGAACCAAATACACATATGGAGGTTCAACACCTGCTACAGGATTTGATTGTTCAGGATTTACCTCATATGTTTATAAACATTTTGGTGTTAGCTTACCACGTACTTCAGGACGGTCAATCAGGAGCAGGAACAGCAGTAAGTAGAAGTAACTTAGTTGCTGGAGACTTAGTTATTTATAGTGGTCACGTAGCAATTTATGTTGGTGGAGGGCAAGTAATTCATGCACCAAGACCTGGTAAATCGGTATGTATTGTGCCAATCAATCAAGCAGCAAGCAATTATTTAGGAGCAAGAAGAGTTATATAAATAAAGCAATTAAAAAAGGAGATTTATGAAACAAAGACCAATTTTAGTTGCAGTAATAGGATATATAATAGGTATATTATGGGGACTATACTTTCAAATTAGTATAGTCCTTTATTATATCCCAATTGCTGTAACTTATAAAATAGTAAAAACAATTTATCAAAGAAATAAAAAATATACTTTTAAATTACTATCATTTAGCAGATATAAAAGATATTTAAAATTAATCATTCATTCAAAAACGATTTTTATTTTAATCCTGTGTTCTATTATTTCAAATACAATTGTATTATTCCTAAATAAAAAATATGAACAAGCTTTCCAAGAAGGTGAAAATATTCAAGTTATTGGCATTGTAATAAGCCCAAAAATAGAAAAACAGTATTATGATTTATATCAAGTAAAATTATTAGGCTCAAAACATTTTAATCTGTTTATTCAAGTCAGTAAAAAAATTGGAGAATTAGAATATGGAGATAAAGTACAATTACAAGGAGAGTATAAAAAGCCAATCGAACAAAGAAATTATGGTGGTTATGATGATAAACAATATTTAAGAACTTTGAAAATAATAGGAAGAGTAAAGGTTCATCAAATAGAAATAATGGGTAAAAAACAAATTAATCCTATTTTACAATTAGCCAATCAAGTAAATCTAAATATAAAACAAAAAATAGATGATACTTTTGAAAAAGAAAAAGCATCTGTTTTAAAAGCTCTGTTATTGGGTGATACTTCTGAAATAGAAGAAGAAGTAAGAGAAAGTTTTCAAGTTTCAAATATTTCTCATGTTTTGGCTATATCAGGCATGCATATTGGTTACATCATAATAGGATTACAGCTATTATTAAAAAAGTTAATGGGAAAAAGAAATACAAAAATAATGACTATTATCATTTTAATTATTTATGCTTTTCTTACAAAGTTTTCGCCTTCTGTTGTAAGAGCAATTATAATGAGCATTTTTACCATTGGAGGAGAAATTGTATATCGAAAAAGTGATTTTTGGAATTCAATTGCCATTTCTTTGCTTGTTATTTTATGTTATAATCCTTTTTTAATTTTAAGTGTGGGATTGCAACTTTCTTATTTAGGAACAATCGGAATTATTTTATTTAGTTCAACAACTTTTAAAATGTTTCAGCACATACCAATAAGATTAAAATTCAATCGATTTGAGAAAGTAGAAAAAATGCTTGCTGTTAGTTTATCAGCACAAATTACTATATTTCCAGTTTTATGGTATCATTTTAATAGTATGGGAGTTTATTTCTTAATTACTAATTTGTTGGTTAGTTTTATAATCGGTCCCATCATTTTATTAGGATTTTTTTGTATCATAATAAATTTATTTGTTGTACCAGTAGAAATAGGACTAAATTTATTGAATTTAATTAGTAGTTTTAGTCAACTTCCATTTTCTAAAATTTACCTGCCAACGCCTAATATGATTGGTATAATTATTTATTGGATAGGGTTAGCAGTAATTCAACAAGTTTATAAAATTTATCAAGCTAAACAACCAACAATTACACAAGCAAGGATTAGAAATTTGATTGCTTTATTTCGTTATCGATTTTTTCAAAAAAAGAAAAAGTATAAAAAATTCATTGTTTTAGTTCTTATTTTGATGATTTGCTTTACTTTTTTACCAAAAGATTTAGAAATTCATTTTGTTGATGTAGGGCAAGGAGATTGTACCTTTATGATAACACCTTTCAATCAAACAATTTTAGTAGATGGAGGAGGTAATTTAAGTGATACATTTGATGTGCGGAAAAAAGACTTTGTTACCATATTTATTAGATAGGGGCTATTCCGTTATTGATTATGTTTTAATTAGCCATTTTGATCAAGATCATATTGGTTCCATTCTATATTTGTTGGAAGAAATAAAAGTAAGAAATGTAATCATAGGAAAACAGTTTGAAGATTCAAAAAACTATCAAGCGTTTTTAGAAATTGTTAGAGAAAAGAAAATAAAAGTACAATTAGTAGAAATAGGGCAAAGAATAAATATAGAAAAAGGTTTGTATTTTGATGTATTATGGCCAAATTCAAAGAAAGTCATTCGTGAAAATAATATAAATAATAATTCTTTAGTTTGCAAAATGGTATATCAAGATTTTTCTGTCTTATTTACAGGAGATATTGAAACAATTGCTGAGAATGCTATGTTAGAAGAATATAAAAATACTAATCGATTAAGTTCTACCATATTAAAAGTCGCTCATCATGGTTCGAAATCCTCATCAACACAACAATTTTTAAATATGGTCAAACCTAAAATAGCATTGATTGGAGTTCGGAAAAAATAATACGTTTGGTCATCCTAATAATGACATATTAGAAAGGATAAAAGATTTGCGGTATAAAAATTTATCGAACAGATGAAAATGGAGAAATTACAATAAGAATGAATTATAAAGGAAAACTTTGGATTAATAAGATGCTAAATTAATTTGAATATAGTAAAACAAAAAATATAAAAAAGAAGATAAAAAATTAATGATGATAAAAATTGCATAAATTTAGCAAATCCTGTAAATACTACTAAAAAAAAGAAGGAGTGCTAAATTATGAATAAAATTATGATAACATTAATAGCCATAATCGTTATGATTGGAGCGATATTTACAGCAGTAATGATAGTTACACCTAAGCATAAAGAAGAAAGGCAAAAAATAGAAACAAAAATAGCACAAGAAGAAATTTTAGATGAATGTACAGAAGAATATGAAGAAATGGAACAAGAACGTACAATAAAAGCAAATACACAAGAAGAAAAAACATCACCAAGCTGTTCTTTTAATATAAAAACTCATTTTCTAAAATGTGGACATACTAAAAACGAATATAATAACTTACCACAAGATTTAGTTAATTTGACAAAAGAACAAATCCAAGAAAAATATCAAGAATATGAAATAGAAACTTTTGCTAGCAATAAGGTAGTTTTATATCAAGAAAAACAAGGAGAATGTGGAGAACATTACATGGTAAAAGATAAAGAAGGGCAAGTTACCATTTATCAAATTTTAGAAGATGGTACACAAAAAGAAGTAGAAATGACAGATATTACGACTGAATATTTACCAGAAACAGATAAAATTAATATGAAAAATGGTATGCAGGTAAATGGAAAACAGGAGTTAAATCAATTGATAGAAGATTATGAATAGCAAAAAATTGCCAAAAAGGTTCGTCCGTCTTGGCAATTTTTCATATCTTTAGATTAAATAATAGATATTAGTTTATTAGCAGCACTAGAAAGATATTTGGAATTATAAACAATTCCTAGATTGTGCATGGAAGAAATTTGGCTAATGTGGAGCTGATAGAGTTCTTTTGTATCTAATTCATGTTGAATGGATTCTTTCAAAGTATATCCTATGCCATAACCTAGCTTTACTAGGTAAACGATAGGGGCATGATAAGTAAAATCCATAATAGGTTCCAATTTTACATTTTGTTTCTTAAAATCATTGTCTAAAGCTCTTCTCTCATAACTAGATTGGTTTAACACTAAAAGCGGATAGGTTGATAATTCTTCTAAAGTAACCTCTTTTTTTTGGGATAAATGTTTATAATCCTTGTTGCAAAAAAAGCAATGGGTTATTTGAGAGGCAATTTTAACAGAAAAATTACGAAACGAAGTTTCCATACCAAATTTACGAATAACCATATCTAGTTCATGGTTTTCTAACATTTTTATTAAATCACTGGCAGGTTTACTAATAATATGAATTTTTATACCAGGATATTGTTTATGATAAGTGGCGATATAGGGATAAAGTCCTACTTGAAATAAACTAGGGTTACATCCAATATATAAATCACCAGTAATTAAATCTTTATCTTCTGTAAAAAGTTTTTCGCCAATTGCTAAAGAACGATAGGAACTTTTTACAGCCTCATATAACTTTTCAGCTTCTGGTGTTAATTCAACTCCTTTTGGAGTACGGAAAAATAATTGTCCATGTAAAGATTCTTCTAATGTTTTTATACTATAACTAACAGCAGGCTGAGAAACATATAAAAGTTCAGCTGCTTTTGATATACTCTTTGTTTGAGCAACCATATAAAAAACTTTGTAAAGATTCAAATCAAAATTATGCTTACTAACATCCATATAAAACTCCTTTATATTAAATATAAAATATATATATTTGATTTATACAATTAAATGAATTACAATATAAATATAATTAAAATACAATAAGTATTAATGAATTCATAATTATTGTAAAAACAAAAGGGGCATAATTGAAATTTTTAACTGTAGATTATTTTATGCCTCGTCATATTCGTTTATAAAATTTGCTTTTCAAGCAAATTTGTGTGAAATGTATTTTTATTGGTATAGATAAAATCTTTGAAGTTGCTATACAATAAAAGGGCTAAAAGGAGGGAAAATTATGGAATATTCATTAAAGAATACGATTGAAAATGAGTTAAAGAAAAATGCAGTTTTTAAGGAGATACTAGAAAAGTTCGAAATACCTAAATTAGAGGAGTTACAAAATGATTTAGATTTAGTTTATAAATCAAATGAATATATGGGATATTATAAAAAAGAAATGTTTTTTGATTTAAAAGCTAAAAAAGAAGAAAGTTCTAGAGGAACTCTAAAAATAACTTTTGTATCAAGTGTGAAACAGTTTGATATAGAAAAAGCCATGCACTTAGTAAAAACAAATGAGACTCATAATGTAAGTGTGACATTTATGTTGTATAATGAAGGTGATGATTGGGATACAGCAAGATATAACTATACTTTATGGAAAACAGCATAAAGTAAAAAGGAAAAAGTTGACAAAAAGATTTATCTTTTTAGCAACTTTTTTTTGAAACAATAACAATATAGCTAATATGTTTAATTTAGTTTTTCTTTTTTCTTTCTTTTTTATCAACCGTAACTTCTTTTTTTAAATCTTGTTTGTCTATCAACCCTTTTTGGTACAAATCTTTTACATACATAATAAAAGAAAAAATAGTGGCAATTAAAGCTAAGGAAAAAATTCCCAAATCAATTTGTTCCCAAATACCTGTTAATTCATATTGTTTCAATAATAAAGAAATAACAATCGCAAAATAAAGCAATACAGTTGCTAATTTTCCATACCATCTACTATATACAACAACATCTTTTCCATACAAAAAGGATGCTCCACATATCATAAGAAATTCTTTGAAAAATACAACTAACAAAATCCAAATGGGAATAATATGAGTTATTACAAGTGAAGCTAGTGTTGCAATTTGTGTCAATTTATCTGCCAATGGATCCATTAACTTTCCAAAATTAGAAACTAAATTGAATTTTCTAGCAATAAATCCATCAGCAATGTCCGTTATTCCAGATATCGTAAAAAATATAAAGGCTAAAATATAGTTACCTGTAAAAATATAAAATATGATAGCTGGTATAAATAAAAGTCGAATGACTGTTAAGATATTTGGTACATGTTTTAACATAATTTTCTCCTATTTTATTTTGAATTCTAGTTTATCATTTTTTAAACTGATTGATACAGTTTTTCCATCTACTAATTCACCACGTAAAATCATTTCAGAAAGTTCGTCATCAATGTTTCTTTGAATGGCTCTTCTTAGTGGTCTTGCACCAAATTTAACATCGGTTCCTTTTTCTAAAATAAAATCTTTTGCTTGTTTGGTAATTTCAATTCGTATGTCTTTTTCTTTTAAAGCATTTATTGTATTTTTTAGCATTAAATCCACAATTTGAAGTAATTGTTCTTGATTTAAACTGTCAAAAGCTACAACTTCATCTATTCTATTTAAAAATTCAGGTCGGAAGATATCTTTTAAACTATCTATAATTTTGTTTTTATTAATAGTTTGACCGCCAAATCCAATAGAGTTATTGTTTAAATTTGAACCTGCATTTGATGTCATAATGATAATGGTGTTTGCAAAACTAACTGAATTTCCTTGACTATCTGTTAACTTTCCGTCATCTAATACTTGTAATAGGATGTTGAAAACATCAGGGTGAGCTTTTTCAATTTCGTCTAAAAGAATAATAGAATATGGTTTTCTTTTTACTTTATCGGTTAATTGACCAGCGTCATCATATCCTACATAACCTGGAGGAGCGCCAATCAATTTAGAAGTAGAGTGACTTTCCATATATTCCGACATATCTACTCGAATGATAGCATCTTCACTTCCAAACATTTCAAAGGCAAGTGATTTAGCAAGTTCGGTTTTTCCCACACCAGTAGGACCAACAAAAATAAAAGATGGTGGTCTTTTGGTACTTTGTAAGCCAGCACGATTCCTACGAATGGCTCTTGCAACACTGCTAACAGCTTCTTCTTGCCCAATAATTCTTTTGTGAAGATTGGTTTCTAAATTTAATAATTTTTGGGTTTCTGCTTCTGTTATTTTTTTAACTGGTATTTTTGTCCAACTTTCAATAACATTGGCAATATCTTGAATGGTAATTTGTTTTAATTTCATTTTACTATTTAATTTGTCAATTTCTTCGATTAGTTGACATTCACGTGTTTTTAAATCTGCTGCTTTTTGATAATCTTCTGTTGAGTCTGCTGCAATTACTTCTTCTTTTTCTGCTTGTACGCAAGAAAGTTCTTGTTTTAACATTTCTAGTTTATATAAGTCTTTATTTTCTAAGTTAATTCTTGAACAAGCTTCGTCTAAAATATCAATAGCTTTATCTGGTAAAAATCTATCATGAATGTATTTTTCAGACATAATAACTACTTGACGAATGACATCTGTAGAGATTTTTACTTTATGATATTCTTCATAATATTTTTTAATACCTTCCAAAATACCTATAGAGTCATCAATATTAGGTTCTTCCACTAATACTTGTTGGAATCTTCTTTCTAAGGCAGAGTCTTTTTCAATGTATTTTCTATATTCTTTTAATGTGGTTGTACCAATTAATTGGATTTCTCCATTTGATAAAGCAGGTTTTAAGATATTGGCAGCATTCATAGAATGTTCACCATCTCCTGCACCTATGATGTTGTGGATTTCATCAATGACTAAAATAATATTTCCATATTCTTTACATTCATCGATAATTCCTTTCATTCTTGATTCAAATTGTCCTCTAAACTGTGTACCAGCAATTACAGCTGTCATATCTAATAAATAAACTTCTTTATTTAACAGTTTGGCAGGTACATTTTGGTTGGCAATTTTAATGGCTAATCCTTGTGCAATGGCGGTTTTTCCAACTCCTGGTTCACCAATTAAACAAGGGTTGTTTTTAGAACGCCTATTTAGTATTTGTACAATTCTTTGGATTTCTTTATCTCTTCCAACTATGATGTCAATTTCGTTGTTTTTGGCTTTATTGGTTAGGTTTGTTCCATAAACGTCAAGAAATTTTTTCTTTTTGTTTTGTTTGGAAGGTTTCTTTTTTTCTACTTTTACTTTTTTTCTGCCATTGCTAGGTTCTTCTTGTTCTTCTCTATCTTTTGGGTTACTATTGTTATGAAACATATTATTGAAAATGGAACCAAGTGGAATGGCAGCACCAGCTATTTTTGGTGAATTTTCATCATTGTTTTGGTCTGTGTTTTCAAAGGTTATGGCTCCTTCTATGTTTTCGATATCTTCTAAGTTGATATTTTCGGCTAAGTCTTTGAAGATACTTTCAAATTGCTTAGTCATATCAGATAGGTTTACCTTGTCTTTGGATAGGATATCATTTTGTTTGGATAATACTTCGTTTGGGTTGATTCCTTTTTTCTTAGCACAGTCATAACAATAGCCTTCCATTGATTCTTTGTTGTTTTCTATTTTTTTATAAAAAAGTATGGCTGGGTTTTTATTACATTCTGAACATAACATATGTTTTTAATTCCTCATTTCTATTTAAATTTAATCTATAATATCATACCTCAAAAATAAGAAATAGTCAACTAAAAATCATTATAAACTATGTTGTGTTTGATTGATTGATAATAATGTATGGAATCAATCATGATACATTATCTTGTGCCAAATTAAATTATGATAAAAAAGGAAAACCGTGAATTGAAAAAAATTGAAGTAGAAATACTTACATTATTTTATGGAAAGAGTTCACGCCTTTGGCGTGGAAGGGTGCCATAAAGTAATGTTAGAATTTCTATGAAAATTTTTTGAACGAACGATTTTTCTTTTTTATCATAATTTAATTTGGCACAAGATAGTTTGTTAAGTTTAGTGAGTAAGTTAAAACAATAGGTATTGAATGGTGATAGTAGTGAATGGTAACCAGTTTATTAGGAAAAAATAAAAAATGATTGATTAAAACAAATTAAAATGATATAATGAAAAAAAACAAAAGAGAGGGAAAATATGAAAGTAGTTTTACCAGATGAAAAAGTATTTAATAAAAAACAAATAGCCATTTATATTACAATTATAGTAGTGTGTATCATATCTGTAATAATAGCTTTCTATGTCCAATTTTATGCAAGAATTGATATAGGAAGATTTTTAGGTTTTGAATCAGAAACTAAAATAGGAAATAAAACAGAAGAGGAAATAGGTATATTAAAATCACAATTTGAACAAATATTTACCAATAGTATTGAAAATGCTAATGGACAAGTCAATAAAAAGAAAGAAGCAGATAAACCACTTGTTTATACTAAAGTGCAAAAAAAAGAAAGCAAATTAAATAGTTATGATGTAGAAGTTTATATACCATATATTAATATTGACAATGAAATAGTAGAACAATATAATAATGACATAGATAGTTTTGCTCAGAAGACTAATCAAATTATAGAAAGCCAAGGAAAAAACACTGTTTATACAGTAGAATATGTGGCTAATATAAAAGATGACATTTTATCGTTAATGATTCGTTCGAATTTAAAAGAAGGTTCAAATGCACAAAGAGTTATTATTCAAACTTATAATTATGATTTAAGAAACAATAAAGAAATTACTTTAGAAAAGATGTTAAGAATAGAAAATTTAGAACAAAATCAAATACAAGAAAAAATAAAAAGTGAAATAGAAATTGAACAAAAAAAGGTAGAAGATTTAAAAAGCCTAGGATATAATATTTATAATAGAGAACTTAACAGTGACATCTATAAAATAGAAAATTCTAAACAATATTATTTAGATAATGATACATTGTATATTATTTATGCTTATGGAAATGACAAATTTACAAGTGAAATGGATTTAATTATCATTTAGAATATAAAAAAGTAGGACAAGAGTTTTAAGAAATTTTTTTGTCCTAGTAAAAAGAAAGAGCTTTTTAAAGCTCTTTCTTTTTTGAAAATAAAAGGGGATGTTTTTAATTTCATAGTCAGTATCTCTTACTGACTATAACTATTTTACTAATGAATTTTGTCCATTGTGTGAACTAAAAGTGAAGAATTAAAAAAGATTTTAATTTTATTATGGTTGCTCACCTAATGTAATGGTTAATTCTTTTTCTTGTCCATCACGATTGATTTTAACTTTTATTTCGTCACCAATTTGGTGAGCATTTTTAATTTCATTTAATTCATCCATTTTTGTTATTTTTTTACCTTCTGCTTCTACAATAACATCACCAATTTTAATGCCAGCTTTTTCAGCAGCAGAAAAATCGTCTACAGATTTTACATAGATACCAACTACTAATTTGTTTGCTTTTGCGGTTTGTTCTGTTAAATCCATACCTGAAATTCCAATATAAGGTCTTTTTACTTTACTATATTGAATCAGTTGTGAAGTAATATCAGTTGTTGAATTAATTGGAATAGCAAATCCCATCCCTTCAATTCCTGTTCCAGAAAGTTTTAAAGTATTAATACCAATAACTTTTCCTTCGCTATTAACTAACGCACCACCGCTGTTACCAGAGTTGATGGCAGCATCTGTTTGAATTAAAGTGAATTTTTTTCCGTCTGAATCGGTAACTTCTCGGTTAATGGCACTGACAACTCCACAAGTAATACTGCTTTGCATTCCTAATGGATTTCCAACAGCCATAGCGAATTCTCCAACTTTTAAATCGTCAGAATCTGCAAATTCTGCTTTAGAAAGTCCTGTTTTTTCAATTTTAATAACGGCTAAGTCGGTTTGTTCATCTGTTCCTATAATTTTTGCTTCATATTCAGTTTCATCGTTAAATAGGGTAACTGTTATTTTGGTAGCTTCTGATACTTGGTAATAAGATTCTGATGAAGTAGTTGCTACAATGTGATTATTGGTTAAGATGTAGCCATCATCACTAATAATAATACCAGAACCAGTAGCTTTAGCAGTGCTTGTTTGAGTTTGTCTACCAAACATAGACATAAGAGAATTCACATTATATTCTACATTGATTCCTACAATGGATGGTAAGACTTTATTAGCAGCATAAACAGATGTATCAGAATAATTAGAAAGTGAAGTTTGACTGACATATCCTGTACTTGGGGATTGAGAACTAGAATTAGATGTAGCCGAGTTTCCTTCTAATATTTTTGAACGAATAGAAGGAATGCCAAAACAACTACCTAAAACAACAGCACATCCTACTACACCACTAAAGAAAGGTAATAAAATACTTTTTCCAAATCCTACTTTTGATTTTTGTACGGTTTCATTTTTATATACATTTTTATATGTATGGGGATTTTGAACCGCTTTAAAATTTTGTACGTTTTCTTCTTTTTTTTCTTCCATTTTGTTAACCTCCTAAAATAAATGATTAATTATATAATAACCTATTATGCAGATATAATACAATAGATTTGTGAAATTTATGTGAAAAAAACTTGCCTTTGTATTGAAAATAAAAAAATAAAAATATATAATATAAAAAAATAGAAAGTAAGGAATGATAAGTAAATGATAAATAAAACAAGAGGTGTAACCTTAATAGCATTAACGATAACCATTGTAATATTATTAATTTTGGCAGGAATCGGTTTTTCTAGCGGACAAAATACTATACAAAAAGCACAATTGGAAGAATTAAAAACCAATTTATTATTAATTCAAGCAAAGGCTAGAGAATATGTAGAAGAAGCAAATTTTAAAATTGGAATAGGAACCAAAGAACAACAAGATGAGAAAACACAAAGTGTAAGAAAAGAAATTTATGAAGATACTGAAAAATTAAAAAAAGCAGACAAAATTCCAGAACAGTTTAATATACAAGAAACAGATACTGGAGCATGGTATTACTTAACTCCTGAAACGAAAGAAAAGTGGGGGTTGGAAAAATTGAATCATGAAGAACAATATATGATTCATTTTGATGAAATAAATGAAAAAGTAGAAGTTTATTATACAGAAGGTTATGAAGGAAAATATTCACTAGTAGAAATTGATGCCATCCAAAAATAATAAGGAGAAAGAATGAAAGAAAAAGAATTAGAAAGACTAACCAACTTAAAAGAAATGGAAAAAAATTTATATCAAAAAGGATTCCAAAAAATAGGTGGAATTGATGAAGCAGGAAGAGGTCCATTAGCTGGACCAGTTGTTGTAGCTGGGGTTATAATGCCACAAGATTCTATGATAGAAGGAGTAAACGATTCTAAAAAAGTTTCAGAGAAAAAAAGAGAAAAATTATATGATTTAATCATAGAAGAAGCAATTAGTTATTCTGTTGCTGTTATAGGTCAAGATGTTATTGATGAAATAAACATTTTAAATGCAACCAAACAAGGTGTTACAAAAGTTGTTCAAGAATTAGCAATGAAACCAGATTTAATTTTAGTAGATGCCTTAACACATATTGACACAAATGGAATTCCCTATGATTCAATTATTAAAGGTGATGCAAAATGTTATTCTATAGCAGCAGCATCCATTCTTGCAAAAGTAACAAGAGATAGAATCATGAAACAATGGGATGAAATTTATCCACAATATGGTTTTTGTACACATAAAGGATATGGAACAGCCAAACACATAGAGGCAATTAAAGAATATGGCTTATGTCCAATTCATAGAAAAAGCTTTACTAAAAATTTTATAGAATAGAAGGGATACTTAAGAGAAGATGAAAATCATAGATATAATAGAAAAGAAAAGAGACAAGCAAGAATTAACCAAACAAGAAATTGAATATTTTATTACTGAATATACCAATGGAAATATAAAAGATTACCAAGCAGCTGCAATTGTTATGGCAATATATTTAAATGGCATGACTAATCAAGAAACGACTTATTTAACATTGGCTATGGCTCATTCGGGTCAAATACTAGATTTATCCACACTACAAGAAACAATTGTGGATAAACATTCCACTGGAGGAGTGGGAGACAAAGTTTCACTCATTCTTTTACCATTAGTAAGTTCTTTGGGTGTACCAGTTGCCAAAATGTCAGGAAGAGGATTAGGTTTTACAGGAGGAACAGCCGATAAATTAGAAGCAATTCCAGGTTATCAAACTTCTATTCCAATGGAACAATTTATAAAAAACGTAAAACAAAT
Organism: Clostridia bacterium; assembly: GCA_022795075.1. Taxonomy (GTDB): domain Bacteria; phylum Bacillota; class Clostridia; order TANB77; family CAG-508; genus CAG-269. Next base: position 22,575 of record JAAWGB010000013.1, read on the forward strand.
TGGCATTAGTATGATTTCACAAACTTTGAGTTTGGCACCAGCCGATAAAAAATTGTATGCCCTAAGAGATAGTATTTCTTGTGTTGAAAATATACCATTAATAGCCTCTAGCATTATGAGTAAAAAAATAGCAAGTGGTGCACAAAAGATAGTTTTAGATGTAACAGTTGGAAAAGGTGCTTTTATGCAAAATAGAGAGCAAGCTCAAAAACTATCCCATACAATGATTGAAATTGGAAAGCTTGCTAACAAAGAAACAGTTTGTGTATTAACCAATATGGATGAGCCATTAGGATATGCTGTAGGAAATGTGTTAGAAGTAATAGAAGCGGTAAATTTTTTAAAAGGAGATATGCCAGAAGATTTAAAACAAGTAGTATTAGAATTAGGAAAAGTGATGATTCAATTGGCAGGAAAAGGAGAAAACCTAGTAGAAAATGAAAAGAAATTACTGGAAAATATAAAGAATCAAAAAGCTTATTACAAATTTATAGAACTAGTAAAAAATCAAGGGGGAGATATATCTTATATAGAAAATATCGAAAAGTTACCAAAAGCTCAATATATAGAGCCAATCTATTGTGAAGAAGAGGGATTTGTACAAGATATTAACAGCAAAGAAGTGGGGAAATTAGCAGGAATGTTAGGGGCTGGAAGAGAAAAGAAAGAAGATGCAATTGACCCAGCAGTAGGAATAGTATTCATGAAAAAAGTGGCTCAAAAAGTAAAGAAAAATGAAATTTTGGCTTATATTCATGCCAATGATGCAAACAAATTAAAAGAAGCTAAAGTGAGATTAAAAGAAATTATTAAAATTTCATCTACTGTTGTACAAAAGGAAAAAACGATTCTAGAAGTTATTAAGTAAAAATTATTGTTTCGTCAATACAGTTCCTCTAAAGTATTATTTTCAAAAGAAAATAGCGAATTGAAAGTAATTGAAATAGAACTTCTTAATTTATTTTATGGAAAATGTTCGCGCCTTGAGCGTGAAAGGGTGCCATAAAATAAATTTAGAAGTTCTTTGAAAATTACTTGAACGAGCATTTTTCTTTTGAAAATAATACTTTAGAGGAACTCTAAGAGGTAAAAAATTTAAAAAAGGTTGTTTATTTTGGCGATTTTGGACAGAAATTTTTAGAAATACTCATGAAAGAATTGAAAATTTGACAAAATATGTTATAATAATAAATAGAGTAAATGAATAGAAAGGATTTGAGTCAAATGGAAAATAAAGAACATAAAGCAAAATATGATAAAGGAAAAATATTTGTAAAAATTATGGCAGGAATTTTAGCAGTTTTAATGGTTGCAGGAACAGGAATCACACTTGTTTATGCTTTAATGGTATAATAAAAGGAGAAATGAATGGTAATAAACTTAGGAATAAATTGGGAAAATTTTTATAAAGACAATATCATGTCATACATTAAGTCTTTGCAACAAAATCCAATTGAATTAATTACATTAATATTAGACTTAGCAATTGTTATCTTTTTAATTTACTGTTTCTTTAAAGTAGTAAAAGGTTCTAGAGCTTGGCAGTTAATGAAAGGAATAGCCTTACTAATTGTAGCAACTTTGGCAAGTGGGCTATTTAACTTAAAAATTTTAAACTGGATACTAACAGGAATTATGAATTTAGGAGTAATAGCCATAATCGTTATATTCCAACCAGAATTAAGAAGAGGATTAGAACAATTAGGAACCAATAAATTAACTAGATTTTTTGGTATCGATAAAGACGTATCAACCAAAACAAAGGAAGATATTTATAAAGTAGTAATTGCAGCAACAGAGCTTTCCAAAGCAAAAACAGGAGCATTAATTGTATTAGAAAGAGATATTAAAATTCAAGATATTATAGCAACAGGAATTCCAATGCAAGCAGAAGTATCACCACAATTATTAGTTAATATATTTGAGCCCAAAACCCCCTTACATGATGGAGCAGTTGTTCTATCTGGAAATAAAATTGCAGCAGCAGCATGTGTATTGCCATTGGCAGATGACAAAGATATTGCCAAAGAATTAGGAACAAGACATAGAGCTGCAATAGGAATTTCAAAAGAATCAGACAGTATAGTAGTTGTTGTTTCGGAAGAAACTGGCAAAATATCAGTTGCAAAAGATGGAACTTTAATTGCAGATGTAAGAGAAGATGTATTAAAGAAAATTTTAATTAGTAATGTTGTAACAAAAAGATTCACAAGTGAAAAAAAAGAAAGAAAAGATAGAATAAAAAAGGTAAAAGAAGACATGAAGAAAGAAAAAAAGAATGAGGAAGAAAAACAACTAGACAACCAATAAAATAAAGTCGCTAAATAATAAGCGACTTCATTTTTTATATGAGAAAAATTTACGAATTTACCATTACAGTTTACTGAAAATAAGTTAGATGATTCAAAAACTACAATAACAATATAAGATAAGGTGATAATATGAGAAATATAAAATTAGTAATTGAATATGATGGAAAAGAATTTAATCGGTTGGCAAAAACAACCCAATAAACTAAACATTCAAGGAACAATAGAAAAAGCAATTGAGCACATAACAGGAGAAGAAGTAGAACTTTTTGCATCAGGTAGAACCGATAGTGGCGTACATGCCCTTCGGACAAGTTGCTAATTTCAAAACAAATTCCAATATTCCAATTGAAAAATTTGCTATTGCTATTAATAGCAATTTAAAAAAATCGATTGTAATAAAATCAGCAGAAGAAGTGGATGAAAAATTTCATAGTAGGCTATCTTGTAAAAGAAAAACCTATCGATATGTTATTAATTATGCAAAAGAAGGAACCGCTATTTATAGAAATTTAGAAACACAAATTCCTAAGAAACTAAATATCAATAAAATGAAACAAGCTATTGGGTATTTTGAAGGAGAACATGATTTCAAAGCCTTTAAAGCTAGTGGTACCAGTTCTAAAAGTAGTGTAAGAACAATCTATAAAGCAGAAATAATAGAAAAAGAAAAAGACAGAATTTGGATTGAATTAACAGGTAATGGTTTTTTATATAATATGGTAAGAATTATAGCTGGAACATTAGTAGATGTTGGCTTAGGAAACATACAACCAGAAGAAATTGTACAAATTATACAAGGAAAAGATAGAGCAAAAGCAGGGAAAACATTACCACCACAAGGTTTATACTTAGTAAAAGTAGAATATGATAATTTAGGGGACAGAAGAAAGAATCATATTTAAATGACTACTTAACCATCATTTTTTGGTTTCCATCCCAAAATCATAGATGAACCAATAAAAGAAAAAGTGCATAAAATATAGTAAAAAATGAAAAGGAGAGAAATTATGAATATTTTACTTATATTTTTTGCCTTACCAATTGCCGTTATTATTATTTCAATTGCTTTGCAAAAAATTTTAAAATGTCCTGCTTTGGTTGCAGCTATTATATTTGCTATCTTTTTAATTGTTACTTTTATTGTTAATAATTTGAATTTTTTAATTGCAACAATTGTGTATGCAATTATTAGTTTTATTACAGCTTTTTTAACTTGTTTAATAGGAAGAATTTTGTGTAGAATAGGAAATCCATGTAGATGCGAAAATAGTAACTGTGATAATAATGATAGTAGATGTGGTCGTAACAATGCTTGTAATAATAATTTATTAACCATTAGTAACTTACAAAATGGAGATTCTAGTTGTAATCAAAATGAAGATGGATGTACTTATCAAATTACCAATGCTGATGGCTTAAGTGCTAGAGTTAATATTATTCCAAATTCGACGAATCATACTTGTCAAAGACAAAATGGAAATACCAGTAATTGTAGTTGTTGTAGAAGAAGGTGATTTTTAGAGCTATTACTATCTAGTAATAGCTCTAAATTATATTTAAGTATAAAGTATTGGTCAAAAAGAGCTATTTATTAGCATAAGAAAAGTCTTTGCAAAAACCAAAAGTATTTTCTTATTTATTATAATTTTTTTCTTCTTTGTTTTGTTTTTTTATGTAAGTCATATTACAATTGTAAAATTCTTGAAAAAAAATAAAATATGTGTTATCATAAAAAAACAAGAAAGAGGAGAATAAAATGATACATGATATATTATTAGATGCTATGATAGATAGCATAAAACTACTGCCATTTTTATTTATTACTTATTTAATAATGGAATATATTGAACATAAAACGAAAAATAAAACGAAAGAGATTGTTACAAAAGCAGGAAAGTATGGTCCTTTTATAGGAAGTGCATTAGGTATTTTTCCACAATGTGGTTTTTCAGTTGTAGCAACTAATTTATATGCAGCAAGAGTCATTACATTAGGAACATTAATAGCAGTTTATCTATCTACATCAGATGAAATGCTACCCATTTTTTTGTCAGAGTCTGTGCCAATTCCTACGATTTTAATGATTTTGGGAATTAAGTTTGCCGTTGGAATGGTAGCAGGTTTTGGAATTGATTTGTTTATTAGATGGAAATATAAAAAGATAGAAGAAGAAAAAATTATAGATATTTGCCAAAAAGAACACTGTCATTGCGAACATGGAATTATAAAATCAACTGTTAAACATACTTTAAATGTTTTTCTATTTATTTTATTAGTTACAATTGTTATTAATTTGGTAATTCATTTAATAGGTGAAGAAACAATTTCAAATATTTTACAGGGTCAGCCAATTTTAGGTCCAGTAATAGCTGGAGTAATAGGATTAATTCCAAATTGTGCATCTTCTGTAATTTTAACACAAATGTATTTAGAAAATGTAATTTCACTTGCTACTCTTATTTCTGGTTTGTTGGTTGGAGCAGGAGTTGGATTAGTTGTATTATTTAAAATGAATAAGGGAATTAAACAAAATATTAAGATAGTTATGTTATTGTATTCCATTGGTGTGATAGTAGGAATTGCTATGGAATTAATAGAAATCGTATTATAAATAAGTATCATCTAGAATATATCAAAATACTAAATCTTAAAAAAAAGAAAACAGTTTGGTCAAGCTAATTTTCATAGAAATTCTAATATTATTTTATGGCACCCTTTCAAAACAAGTTTGAACATTTTCCATAAAATAATTTAAGAATTTCTACTTCAAATTACTTTCCATTCACTGTTTTCTTTTTTTTAAGATTTAGTATTTTGACAATACTTAAGTATTTATTTGTTATTTGGATTTCCTTTTTTTAAATTGACAATAATTGCATTTTCATTGTCAAATAAATATTTTGAGTCAGTGACATCTGTTTGAATAGGATTAAATTCATTTTTTTCATCCATGAAATTTAAGTTTTTCAAGTCGAATTTTTTCTTTTCGCTATTATCATCTTGTATGTTTGTTTGTATAGCTCCATGTGAATACTTACTAAAATCATAATTTCTTATTTTTTGTGGTTCTTTATATTTAGAAGATAAAAATTCAAATATTCCACATCCTGCTTGTAAATATCCTTTATCTCCTTTGATTTTGTAACCACATTTTCCTAAAGTTAAAGCTTGTAGTTTTCCTTCTTTTAAAGTAGTAACATATGCCCAACTTACGCCAGAATATTTAGAATCATATTCTAGTTTATCTGCATCCATATTGTTACTATATTTCCATTCTCTGTGGGTACCAAATTCATTTGACCACCATTGAATTTCTTCATATTCTGCATTTCCTGTAAAAATTTTATTGGCACAGTTAGATAATATAAGATTTTTGTAGTTTTCTTTTTGTCCATGAATTTCTAATTGTGATAAACTTTGTACAGAAATGGTTGTTGCTACTTTGAATTTTCTGTATAATGTGAACATTGGCTCTGTTGCACGACAAATGAAATCTGCAAATTCATCAATATATAAGAAGTGAGGAATACGAGTTCCTTCATTTCCAGGTCTTCTTAAAACAGCATCTTGCATAGAAATTAGGTAGAATAATCCAAAGGCTTTATGCCCAGCAGCTCCTAAATCGCCACGTCTTGTACAAATAAAGGTTACTTTTCCTTGTTTTAAGAATTCATCAAAGTTTACGTTATTGTGTCTATTACATAGAATTGGCTTAATACCAGGAATTCTTAATAAATTATCTAATTGACTAACTGCTGTATAAATATATTTTTCAATTTCTTGTTTTCCAGGAGCATCTTTGTAAAAGTATTTTTTAAAGTAAGTAAGTTGAATAGAGTATTTTTCTTTTAAGTCTTCATCATGTGCCATAATTTCACACATTTTTTCGATTAATCCAAAATTGGTAAATAGTTTTAGTAAATCTTCCATATTAGGAAGAGCTCCATCGTTCATTTTTGGATAGATTTCTTTTAATAACATGGTAACATTTTCAATAGCTTGTGTGGAAACATCTCCTCTATAGGCTTCTTCTGGATCATCATGTGTAGCCAAGAACATAGCTTTTAATACAGATGATATGGTTACAGCAATTTTGGCAGGGTCATCATAAGTAAATGGATTTAAACCAATTGAACTGCTATTGGAAGGATCGATTATTTCATAATCAATTCCAAAGTTTTTACAAACGTCAGTCATGTGTTCAATTACTTCAGAATCTGGTGCCATTAAGGTAAGTCCTAAATCACGATAAATAGATTCTCCACTAATTGTTCCTAATGTCATCTTTTTTAAGTAAGTGTTAAATAGACCTTCTTTTCCTGATACAGGGGTTATCATGTTTAAGTTGAAGTTTTTATTTAAATAGTCATTATTAAATGGCTTGTTTAAGGTTGCAATTCCTGTTTTTAAGGCGGTAAATCCTAATTCTTTTGATGCTTCATGAAAAAAGTATTTTCTTTCAATATCTTTTGCTATTAAAGGTTCATATATTAAAGATGTTTTTCCTGTTCCAGAACCACCACATACAAATAAGGATTGGTATCGAGAAGTTTCTGGCATAACCACTTTTTTGTTGTAATCGTCATCTGTACAAATATATACTTCACATGTGTATGGTCCATGTCCCTCTTTTTTGTCAGATAAGTCAATACCACGAAAGTCCCATATAGAACGTACTTTTAGTGGGTCATCATTAACTTTAAAGTAAACAAATTTAAAGAATGGATAGACTGTAACTAATGGTAAATATAAGGAAATACTAATAAGTGCTGGTGTTACTAAGTCAGAAAATTCTGTAATTAATTCTGTATAATTAGGAATGGATAATAAGAATAACCAAGCTCCCATATTTAGCCATTGGGTTAACATAGAAATAGCAACTACATAAAAGGCTGTTATAAATACATAAAATAGTGTTACTTTATGTCCTTTGTTTTTGGAAAATTTGGATTTGGGACAAAAGGCAAAAGCAAAGCATGGACAAGCTAAGGCAAATGCGTATTGAATGGGTCCCCAATAGGAATAAGATACACCTGTAAATATCATTAGTAACATTTCGACTACTCTATCTACTACAATATAGGCTGTAAGTAAGGTTAAAATATAGGTAGCGAAGGTATTTCGATTAGTATTTAATTTCTTCAAAAATTTATCTATATATTTCATTTAAGATAGCCCTTTCTAAATTATAATTATACACATATATATTATCCTACAAAATGTCGAAAAAAACAAGTATTTTAGGTAAATTAATTGAATTTTTACGACTAATTTAATTAAAATCTGTCTAGGAAAAGTAAGATATAAAAGTAATTTTACCCAAATAGGTATAAAAAAAAGCAGAATGAATATAATAAATGAAAATGAAGATAAAAAGGGGTTATGATATGCAAAATAACTATTATGTGAGAGAACAAGTAATAACAGAGAAAACAGAAATGGAAAAAGAAACGGAACTCATAAAAAGCATTATAAGAACAGAGGAAGAATTAAAAGTAGCTAATCGCAATTTTGAATACGCTCAAGATGATTTAGTAGATTATTATACGTATCAAATAAAAGCCAATCAAGCAAAATTAAATTATTTGATAAAAATAGCAAAAGCAAAAGGAATTCAAGTAGATATGATTAGTGGTATAGAATTTACATTATGGGATGAAGAAGCAGGTTAATGTAATATTTGTCCAAATTTTAACATACAAATGGTAATAAGAAATTATTATCATTTTTTTGTTGGATAGAAAAGTTGAATTTTTTACGATAAATTACATTTGGAGTTGATATTACATGGATATAAATTTACTGACATATTTAGCATGTATTTGCTTTATTTTTATATTTGGGAGAATTTTTATTCTACCACTAAAAAAAATATTAAAATTAATTTTTAATTCTATTTTAGGTGGTCTTTCTATTTTTTTAATGAATCTAGTAGGTGCTACTTTTGGATTTCATATTGGTTTAAATTTTTTTACCAGTATAGTGATTCGGACTGTTGGGCTTGCCAGGTGCAGTTTGTCTAATTGTTGTGAAATTATTAATTGGATAGAAATTTTATAATCTTTATACAATAATACAAGTTTTTTATAAAATTAATAATTGCATTTTATGGCAAAGTGTAGTATAATTAATAAAATGCACGAAAGAGTGAAGAAAGGAGTAAGTAAAGACTATGATTAAAATTTTAATTGTGGAAGACGGAGAATATCGACGTGAGCGGCTAGAAGAGGCAGTTGCATTGTTAGGAGAAAGCTTTGTAAGTGTAAACAATCTCAAAGATGCTAAAAGGTGCATACAAAACGAACATATTGATGGGATTGTGACAGATATGAAGTTCCCAAACAATAGTGCAGGAGTAGCAAAAGCCAGAGCAGGAGACTGCTTGTTAGAATGGCTTGAGAAAAGAAATGAACATATTCCAGTATTAGGAATATCGACATGTGGCTTTTCAGTAGCTTATCCATATATTTGGAAAGATAGAATGCCTGGATATGTAGATGTCGCCATATTAAAGGAATTTATAGTAGCTATTAAGGATCACAGTGAATAAGTGGTCCTTTTTTTGTGTATTTTATAATAGATAAAATAATTACATGAAAATATCTAATTTATTTGAAAAAATTTAATTTATGATATAAAATAAAGTAGAAGTTTAATAAGAAATGAAGAAAAGAGGAAGAAAATGATAAAATTAACAACCGTTTTTAGTGGAATAGGAGCAATCGAACACGCACTAGACAAAATGGGATTAGAACATGAAATTATCTTTGTTTCTGACAATGGAGATGTAGATTACTTTCTAAAAAAATAGAAGATAACTTAGATAGTATGGAAGAAGAAATAAAAATAATAAAAGAAATAGAAATAAATAACTTAGACCAAAAATTATTTTTAAATAATATTTACATAACATTGACAATGTTATGTAAATGTGATATAATAAAAGTAATTTAATGTAGTAAAAACTAAAAAGTAGGAAAGGAGAGTTTTGGATAGTATCCAAAACAAAAAACAAAATGAATTTTTCAGGAAAAATTGCAGTAAAAGCAAATGAGATGCCAAATGGTTTTATTTTATGGAGAGACTTCCTAATAGTTCCCGAAAGGCTTAAAAAAGAAGCAGTAGAAGAAAACGTGATAGTAGCAACAGAAGCAGAAATAACAGAAGAAATAGAAATAACAAAAGGAGCAGTAATAACACTTGCGGAGGAAGAAGAGGAAGAAAACAAAAAGCCTAATGCTATACGTATATATAATATACAGAAAAAGCTAACGGACAAAGAAATAGAGTATCTTGAAAAAGATGTTGATAGGGGGATCGAAAAAATTGCTGAGAAACTTGGTGAGAGAGGTCCAATTATACTTAAAGCAGACCGGGTGTATATAGACGATATATTGCTTATTCAAATACAGGAGGATACGGCGATTATTGGTAAGATAAAACTATAGCATGTAAGATAAAACTATAGCATGAAAAAAGACTGGTCTTCATCATTGAAGACCAGTCTTTTTATGGACTAATTATTCAACTGTAACGGATTTAGCAAGATTTCTAGGTTTATCAACATCCAAACCTTTCTCCTTAGAAATATAATAAGCAAACAGTTGCAAAGGAACAATCGATAAAATAGGAGAAATGAAAGAATTCGTTTTTGGAATTTGAATTGTCATATCAAACATATTCTTATCGATATTTTGATTAGTAATTACCAAAGTTTTAGCACCACGAGTAATAACCTCTTGAATATTACTAACCATTTTTTCAACCAAATTACTATCTGTAAGGATGCTTACTACAGTAATATCATTTTCAATCAAAGCAATTGGACCATGTTTTAATTCACCAGCAGGGTAGCTTTCAGAGTGAATGTAAGAAATTTCCTTTAACTTCAAAGAGCCTTCACGAGCAACGGTTTCATCAACACCTCTACCCAAGAAGAAAATATCTTTTTCTTGATAAGCCTTTTTAGAAAAATCTTGAATCACTTCTGATAATTTTAAAGTTTCTTCTATTTTTTTTGGTAATTCCATAATATCTTTTTTCAAAGTATTAATCATTTGGCTATCCATTTCTAATATTTCAGCAAAATAAATGGCTAAAATAGTAATTAAAATGACTTGAGAAGTATAAGCCTTAGTAGAAGCAACTGCTATTTCAGGACCTGCATGAGTATAGATTGAATAATCAGCTTCTCTTGTAATAGAGCTTCCAATTACATTACTAATAGCAAGGGTTTTTGATCCTTTTTCTTTACAAAGTTTTAAAGCAGCTATGGTATCTGCTGTTTCTCCAGATTGAGAAATAAAAATACATAAAGTTTTTTCATCTACTAAAGGATCTCTATATCGAAATTCAGAAGCAACATCTACTTCAGTTGTAATCTTACAAAGTTTTTCAATAACATTTTTACCAACTAATCCAGCGTGCATAGCTGTACCACAAGCTACAATATAGATTTTGTTGATACTAGATAAATAATCTTTTGTAAAGTTTAGTTCATCAAATTCACATTTAGTTGATTCATTGAACTTTGCTCCAATTGTTTCTCTAATAGCGGTTGGTTGTTCGTAAATTTCTTTTAACATGAAATCTTCAAAACCTTCTTTTTCTGCACTAGCAGAATTCCATTCAATCGTTTTGGTTTCTTTTGAGGTTGGATTTAAGTCTTTGTCATAAAAAGATACAGCCTCTCTTGTTAAAATAGCAAATTCTAAATCATCTAATAAATAGAAATTTCTAGTAAAAGAAAGAATAGCTGGGATATCAGAAGAAATATAATTTTCGTTTTCTCCTTTTCCAATGACAAGTGGACTATCTTTTCTCGTTACAATCATAATATTTGGATAGTCTTTGCAAATAATTTCAATGGCATAACTTCCTTTTAAATCACCACAAGCATTTTTAACAGCGCGTAAAAATCTTAATTCATCATGATTTTCATCTTTTTGATAATAGTAATGTACTAAATTTGGGATAACTTCTGTATCAGTTTGAGAGTAAAAAGTATATCCGTTTTGTGTTAAAAAGTTTCTTAGTTCATGGTAGTTTTCAATAATTCCATTATGAACAACACTAAAAGTTTGACTGTTATCCATATGGGGATGAGAGTTTTCTTTGGCTGGTTTTCCATGAGTTGCCCATCTAGTATGTGCAATACCAATGGTTCCTGTTAAATCATCAATTCCTTCTAAATGATATAAATTTTTAACTCTTCCTTTGTCTTTCATAAGGGATAGTCCATTATCTTCAATGGTTGAGATACCAGCTGAATCATATCCTCTATATTCTAATCGAATTAGTCCATTAATTAAAATTGGACTCGCTTTTTGGTTTCCTATATAACCTACAATTCCACACATTTTTAAATCCTCCTAAAAATTAATATTGGAATTGAAAGTATGCAAATAAAAGCTTAATATATTAATCTTTGTTACAATATTACTACTGCTTTTTGGATTAATAATATGACTTTAAGCAAGCCACTAGAGCATCCGCCGAAATTTTCGATAACTCTAGTCCTCGTCAACATTTAGTGTTTAAATGTTCAGGCGCTATGTTTTTTTATTCTCCTTTCTATAGTTTGTTTTGCATTTCTTTCAATTTACATTATTATATTATACTAAAAAAGAAAAAGAGGCAAGTACTATTCAAAAAAAATAAAAAATAATAAATTATATTGTTCACCCCAAAATACTCTTTTGAAAATTTAAAAGATTTTTCGGCTACCCTACATACGCTAAAAATAAATTTATATTTCGACAAATATTGAATAAGTGAAGGATATAGTATATAATTTATTTGAAATTAAAAAACAATTTAAAGAAAAGTTTAATGGATTGAATTTCATATTGTGCTTAAGAAAGGAAGGGGAGTCTATGAAAGAAATTGGAATTATTGTTGCTATGGATGAAGAAAGAGAAGCTATTGTAAAAATCATGACAGATGTAAAAGTAGAGCAAATATACAACTTGAAATTCTTAAGAGGAAAAATACAAGATAAAAATTGTGTTTTAGTAAAAAGTGGGGTAGGGAAAGTCAATGCAGCAAGGACAACACAAGTAATGTTACACAATTTTTCGATACAATATGTTATCAATTTAGGAGCAGGAGGGTCAATTAATAGTTTATTGAATATAGGAGATGTGTTAATAGGAAGACAGGTTGTTCAGCATGATTTTGATATAACAGCATTTGGTCACAGTAAAGGTTATATTACTGGAATTGGAAATGCTGTTATGTGTGATAAAAATTTAGTGGATGAATTAGAGCAAATTATAAAATCCATACCAGAAAGAAGTTATCAAATAAAAATAGGTATTATTGCGACAGGTGATATTTTTTGTACACAATCTTGGATGAAAGATAAGATTCGTGCTAAGTTTCATGCAGATGTTGTGGATATGGAATGTGCAGCTATTGGTCAAGTATGTTATTTAGACAATATACCTTTTATGGTAATTAGAAGTATTTCAGATACCCCAAATGGAAGAAATGCGTCTACATTTGATGAAAATTTAAAATTAGCATCTAAACGATGTGCCAATATTTTAAAAGAATTCTTAACCTGATTTTTCAACCATAATCTAGCAAACTATTATATACTTCTTTAGAAGTATATAATAGTTTGCTAGGTTGTGAGGGAAAGGCTTGTATAATTTTTAAAATTTGGTATATAATCTAAAAAAAGAAAGGAGTGATTTTTTATGGATAGAAGAATCAAAGTAGTTCAATATGGAGTCGGAAAAATGAGTATCTATACAATGAGATATGTATATGAAAAAGGAGCACAAATAGTAGGTGCAATTGATGTCAATCCTAATGTAATTGGCAAAGACATTGGAGAAATCATGGGAACACAAAACAAAGGTGTAAAAGTAGTTTCATTAGAAGAAGCAGAAAATATGATGAAAGAAACCAAACCAGATATAGCAATTGTTACAACTATGAGTTTAATTAGTGATGTAGAAGATGCTTTGATGTTATGTGCAAAATTAGGAGTAAATGCCATTACAACTTGTGAAGAAGCTTTTTATCCAATGAATTCTAATCCAACGATAACCAAAAAAATAGATGATATGGCTAAACAAACAGGTTGTACCATAACAGGAAGTGGTTATCAAGATATATATTGGGGACAATTAATTTCTAGTATAGCAGGTTCCACCCAAACTATTCAAAAAATAAAAGGAAGTTCTAGTTATAATGTAGAAGACTATGGAATTGCTTTAGCAAAAGCACATGGAGCAGGTTTAAGTCTAGAAGAATTTGACAAACAAGTTGCTTCGGTTGATAGAATTTCAGATGAAGAAAGACAAGCTATGATTGAAAAAGGAGAATATTTACCATCGTATATGTGGAATGTAAATGGTTGGTTATGTGCAAAACTTGGATTAACGGTAAGAAGTCAAACCCAAAAAACAGTTCCACAAACTCATTTAGAAGATATTGAATCAACAACTTTAGGAATGACCGTAAAAGCAGGAATGGCAACTGGAATGAGTGCTGTGGTAACGACTGAGACTGAAGAAGGAATTGTTATTGAAAGTGAATGTATCGGAAAAGTTTATGCAAAAGAAGATTTTGATAAAAACGAATGGACAGTTATTGGAGAACCAGAAACAACGTTAGTTATTAATAGACCAGCTACAGTTGAATTAACCTGTGCATCGATTGTAAATAGAATACCAGATGTTATTAATTCAAAATCAGGATATGTGCCAACAGAAGAAATGGGAGAACTAAATTACAGAGTAAAACCTCTTCATGAATATGTAAAATAAAAGATAGAAATACTAATAAATAGAGAAATAAAAACTGGTAAAAATAAATTTAGATTTTACCAGTTTTTATTAGATTATTTATTTTTCAAAACATACCAATACTCACCTTGCCTTCCATCTGTAGGATAGGCATCTTTATGATTACTTTGTACATTAGGATATTGAATGTCTTTTTCATAGGTTATTTGTTGTTCTTTATAATATCTAGTAGCTGGTACAAAATGATCAGAAGTTGCTAAAATTCCGTTTTGTCCTGTTAAAGTAGCAATTGATATTCCTGTTAAGATTAATAATACAGTAATTGTTATGATTAATGCTTCCTAGTGAACTGACTATCTAATCTTTGTCAAGTTCTTTTTATAAATTTATTATATTATTTTTTTGTATAACAAATAAGCGAAAACGATATATTTTTTAGA
>JAAWGB010000014.1 GCA_022795075.1 Clostridia bacterium
ACTAAATGTTCTAACTTAAATTCTTTATAAATAATTTTACAACCAAAAAAATTAGATGTAAACTTTTTATTTACATCTAACAGTATACATGTAACTATTAGAGTTATACTATGGGGAAAAGCAAAATTTAAAGTAAAACTTGATTTTTTAACAAGGCTTATGATATAATAAAAATGTATTTGAAAGTAAGTGTTAATATAAAATTAATTTATCTTTGAGGTGAAATATGAAAGAAAAAAAAGAAGTTATTAAAAACGAATTGAAAGAAACAGTAAAAAATGGTGAATATTCTGAAAAAGCAGATCTATTAGAAGTGGGAAGTACTGTATTTATCAATCCAGAGGAAGATAATGATTTAGAAGATGTAGAGAATATAAAAGTTGAAGAAATTATGAAACAAATTGAACAATACCAAAGTGATGTTGTATCAGATGAGGAAAAAATGGAATTGAAAAAAGCCGTTAAAAGAGCGGATGAAATGATAAAAAAGACAGATGGGGGAAAATTAACAGGAAAACAGAAGAGAGAGGAAATGGAAAAAAAATTGCAAACAACTGGGTTAGACAAAAATGTGAATAGTAGAGAGACGATTCAAGATGAGAAAGAATTGCATAGTGAAAAGAGCAAAGATAGATAAAATACAAGAAATTTAATTTTCTTGTATTTTTATCTTGACAAATGGAAAAACTACCTTTATAATAAATAACGTTATAACAATATGGCGAAGTAGCTCAGTTGGCTAGAGCATTCGGTTCATACCCGAAGGGTCATGTGTTCGAATCACATCTTCGCTACCAAAAAAATTGCTCATAAAAATGGGCAATTTTTTCTATGTATATATGCAATATTTTTTGTAAAAGTTTACTATGTTCGCTTATATTTTGCAAATAAGTGTTGTATCATTATTTATGAAAATGAGAATAAGCGGAGTGTGTTGCCACCTTTGACATCTTGTATATACATAAACCTCTACGACTTTTAGTTGTAAGACTGATATATGGGGGTGGTGCTATGGTAGAAACAGCATTATTAGTAATTGTCGAACTACTTTTCTATGGATTAGTAGGTGTAACTATCATAAACATTGTTTTGTTAGGCATCATTTGTTGGTTACTACATAAACAATAAAAAATAACCATTCTGCTTTTGACGGAGTGAATGGTTATTCCAATTTATTTAAGGCAACCACTTTCGTAGTTTCTCATTTTCTATTTATATTATACACAGATTTTTATAATATGTCAAATGAAAATTAAATAACTTATTGAGAAATTGAAACTTTTATGATAAAACGTAATTATAATTTAAGATAAATAATACACATAAAAAATGTATGCAACCATGTATGCAACTAGCAAATAACATTGAATAAAAATAGATATTTATAATTAAATGGTATGTGTAATAGATACTATTAGATAGCACAAACCATTGGTAGATAAGACTTATAAGAGTTCATATCCGAAGGGTCATGTGTTCGAATCACATCTTTCCTACCAAATGAGTTTATAGTTTTAAAAGTAACATATATCAGATGATTTGATAGATGCTATTTTTAAAATCATCAAATATTTATTACATTAGGTGTTCAAATCAACTTGGAAAGTATTCGATAATATCTGTAATTTTACAATTTAAATAATCGCACAATCGAGCAATCACAAAAATATCGATTCTTACTAAATCGCCATTCATCAATCTTTTTATAACTTTAAAGTCTGTATTTGTATCTCTCATTAATTTATTAATACTAATATTATTATCTTTTAAAAGTTTTTCAAGTTTAAATAAATAATAGCCACTTTCAATTTCTAATTTCTTAATCATAACAATCCCACCTACAAAATTATATAAATATTATTAGATACTTGACTATTGGATATATAACCATTATAATAAATACAGAGGAACGTTAGAATGTTTGGTAAGGATGTAAAAAGAATAATAGCTTGTATAGAACATGAAGATTTTTATTCTGCTATGGAATATGCACAGCTAGTTAAGGATAATTATACAAATAAACAAAAAAAATATTTTGAAGATATTATAAAAACTGTGAAATGTGAAGGTATTATAAAACTTAAGATTACGTAAATTCTTCATATAAACTTTTAGTTGTTAATATAAATAAAATACATTATTAAATATTATTTTAGTAGTGTATTTTTTTAGTCTTTGAGAGTATAAAATTCATTATAAGTCAAGAAATTTTACGAACACCATAAAATCTTATACGAAAAAACATATAAATGAATATTTTTATATGTTTTTAATTTTTTTGTAAATGAAAAACAGAGTTTCATAAATAAAATTAAAAGATATAGCTTTACCATGATACAATTTGATTGTCGAAATGAGGTGAGAAAATGATAGATAAAATCTGTAACTTTCTGACCAATCGAATTAGAAAAGAAATGCCAGATATAGACGAGGAAAAAGCAGAAGTAATTAATTATGGTCTTAAAAATATTATAGGTGAAATACCAAAGACTTTTTTAGTATTAATAATTGCGTATTTTTTGGGAATTTTAAAAGAAACGTTAATAACATTTTTATTATTAATACCATATAAAAATTCTTCAGGGGGATTTCATTTAAAAACACATATAGGGTGTTTGATAGCAACAACAACATTTTATTGTGGCGTACCAGCATTGGCAAAAATAGTAATATTAGATGGAATGTTGAAATATATTATAATAGCTTGTGTGTGGATATTTGGAATGATTATGATTAAGTTGTATGCACCTGCTGATACAGAAAATGTACCGATTTTAACAAAAAAAGATAGAAAAAGACTACAAATAATTTCTTATATTGTTTTTTCACTTGGCTTGTTAGTAGCAGGAGTTATCAAGCATCATGCGATTTCAAATATTATCATATTTGGATATCTTTTACAAAGCTTTATGATAACGAAATTAGCCTACCGATTGACTAATAATAAATACGGATACGAAGTATATGGCGATACTTCAGTTCAAAATGTTTAATACGAGAGTATATACCGGTAATACTTTTGTGTTATATAAAATTTGCCAAAGAAGGGATGATTTTATTATGTTTAAATTTTTAGCTAAAGTAGCGGAAAAATATGCAAAATCAACAAATACAGCGTGTATGGGAGTTTGGGTATTTCATCAACCAAAAATGCCAGCAAGTTTAATTAAAAAAGATTAATTTATGAAAAACAATTGGTAAGAATAGGACGAAAAATTATTTTTACCAATATATAACTTAAAAGTTATACTTTTATACAATCCAGCAAAAAATAGCTTTTCAAAAAAGCTATTTTTTGTGTAGATAAGGTTTTTTAATATAATTCTAATTGCTGACAAAAGTATTTATTTGTTTTAGATGTAAATAAATTAGTATTGTTATTATTCTTAATAATTTTACGAACTTCCCATAAACCTAATCCAGTATGATTTTCTTTTTCAGAGATACCTTTTTCAAATATTTTTTCTGTATCAACATCTTTATTAGTATAAGTATTTTCGATACAAATTAGTTGTCTATTATTTTTTGAGTCATTTTTAAAGGTAATATTAATAATTTTTTCGTTACACTCTTTACTTGCTTCAATAGCATTATCTAATAAAATGCCTAATATTCTTGCAAAGTCATAAATCTTCATATTTAAGGTGCTTAAATCTAATAAAAAGGTCATATTCATTTTTATATTATAAGAATCTGCTTCATGATATTTACTAGTTAGTAGGTTATATATACCGAGGATTGTTAATAATTTCTGGATTTAATAAGTATAGATTATTTACTCTTTGGCAATCATCTTCTAGTTGAACATAATAATTTTCTAATCCTTTCATATCATTAGTTCTTACATATCCACCAATAGTTGTAACAATATTATCAAAATCATGTTTAAATCCTCTAACATTATCATGTAAAATTCGTAATGTTTTATTGTATTCTTCAGCACTTTCTAGTTTCTTTCTGGTTAATGTTAATTTCATGACACTTGTTAAACTATATATACTAATTCCAAAGTAAGCAAGCAATGAAATACAACTTAAAAAAGTTATAATAATAGGTAAGGTATCTATATAATAGAAAATAATACAAGCTTGAACAATTAATGTAAAGATACCAAAAATAAAGTTAGCAAAAACTACATATTTATTTTTCTTATCAATATCTTCGAATAGATTAAGTTTTAAATTTCTAATCTTTAAGGTGAGAACTAATAAATAATTTATAGTATATACAGTTGTTAAAAATCCTATATGGTAAATTGGAATATTAGAAAGAATTTCTTTATTAATATTTAGTAAAGTAAGATAAGGATTTAATACCAATGATGAAATAATTGCAAATATTGTTACAAAACATACTAAAGCAATTAATGATTTTAGGGGACTAATTTTAAATATTGCCATGATAAGTAAAAAATATAATATATAATTAATAAAAACATTGAATGGACTAGGTATTAAGAAATTACTAGCAAGAGTGATAAATGCAGAAACACTTACATATAGGAGTTTACTTTTTTTAGTAGTAGATATATTTAATAATGTCAAAAACATCAACATAACAACATGCATTTCTATAAATGTGAAAGGTATTTTATACAATAAATTATTATTAGAAATCAGTTCATTTATATTATTTAAAATTTCCATAATCTTTTAAAACCTCCATAAAATCTCTTTTGTATTTTGGACCGATATCGCAAGTATGACCATCAGTAAAAGTAATTGTACCAGAAACAGGTTCAACATCTTTTATTTGATTCAAGTTAGCGATGTAAGATTTATGACATCTTACATAAGTAGGTGGCAATTTTTCTTGAAATTTATTAAAAGAACTATAGGTATCATAATCACGAGAAGAAGTATGGAAAACCAACTTCATACCATCTCTTTTAATATAATGAATTTCAGATTCATCAACAAGTGTATTTTTATTATCAATTTTAATATAAGTTTTACTAAGTTCATTAGCATCTTCGAATAATCGGTTAATAGTATCCTCTAATCGATCATAAACAATAGGCTTTGGTAAATAATCAAAAGTTTTATAGCGATAAGCAACCATAGCATATTCTAGATGACCTGTTGTAAAAATAATATAAGGATTCTTTTTTCTCTTTCTAATTTCTTCAGCTAATTCAAGACCGCTTTTACTGGACTTCAAATTGATATCTAACATTAAAACATCAGCAACATTATGATCAAGATAGTTTAGAATATCATCTGCATTATCAGATTTAAAAACAATAGAAGCCTCATAATTATTTTTGGTGAATATAGTTTCTAACATCTTTTCTAATCTATCCAATAAATTTTGATTATCATCACAAATTACAAAGTTTAACATAGTACGACATCCTTTCAATAATGTAGTCCAAAAAAATAGGAAACAAGGTTTGACAAAATTTATCAAATTACCTTAATTTTCCAAACGTAATACCAATATAATCTAAAAAACTGAACTTGTCAATAGTAATTTACAAAATTATCCAAAAAGGTAAAACGATTCGTATCACTTATATGCGTGGATAATGGCGTTAATATTATGCTTATAGTATAAGTATTATCATTCTAAGTATTGGTTAGAAAAATAAAAATGCAAACAGTTTGAACATTTTTATTATAGAAGGGAGTTGAATTTTATTTTGAAAGATTATTTATGAAAAGGCATTTTAGAAAAAACATAATCGATTATGGATTTTCAACCAATCAACAAAAAATGTAAATTTTAAATAAAAAAAATGTTGAATAAAAAAGAAAAATATTATATAATAAAATTACAAGTTTAAAGAGAAAAAAATTTAAAAATAATGATGATATTTTTAAATTCTTTATGCTCTAGAAAGGAATTAAGAAATGGAAAAAAGTTTCAGCGAAAGCTACAAACAAGCAGGAGTAGATGTAACAGCAGGATATCAATCAGTAGAACTAATGAAAGAAGCGGTAAAAAGTACATATAGTAAAGATGTAATTTCAGATTTAGGTGGATTTGGAGGTTTATATGCCTTACATACAGAAAATATAAAAGAACCAATTTTAGTTTCAGGTACAGACGGAGTAGGTACCAAATTAAAGTTGGCTTTTTTAATGAACAAACATGATACCATAGGGCAAGATTGTGTTGCTATGTGTGTCAATGATATTATATGTTGTGGAGCAAAACCACTATTTTTCTTAGACTATATGGCATTGGGAAAAAATATACCAGAAGTAGTTGCAACCATTGTAAAAGGAGTAGCCAAAGGATGTAAAATGGCAGGATGTAGTTTAGTTGGAGGAGAAACAGCAGAAATGCCAGGATTTTATCAACAAGGTGAATATGACTTAGCTGGATTTTCTGTAGGAGTAGTAGAAAAAGAAAAAATGATAGATAGTAAAAATATTGAAGTAGGAGATCAAGTAATTGGGATAGTCTCTTCAGGCGTTCATTCAAATGGATTTTCTTTAGTTAGAAAAGTCTTTCATATAAACGAGAAAACGGTTCAAGAATATCAAGAAGAATTAGGAGCAACCTTAGGAGAAACACTTTTAACACCAACTAAAATCTATGTAAAACCAATCTTAGAATTATTACAAAATGTACAAGTAAAAGGAATATCTCACATTACAGGTGGAGGCTTTTACGAAAATATGCCAAGAATGTTAAGAGAAGGAGTATCTTTAAAAATTCAAAAAGATTCCTATCCAATTTTGCCAATTTTTAAATTAATTCAAAAACAGGGAAATATTCCCAAAAGAGATATGTACAATACTTTTAATATGGGAATTGGAATGGCAGTGATTATTAAAAAAGAAGAAACTAAAAAGGCAATCCAAATTTTAGAACAGCAAGGAGAAAAAGCTTATGTAATAGGAGAAGTAACAGAAGGAAACAAAGAGGTAAAAATAGTATAAATATGTATTTAAAAGTTTATTTGTAACTCCCATCTTCGTATAGTCTATAATTGCATAACAGACTGTAACTTGTTGGTTTTCAAAATTGTTACAAAGAAAAAATATAATAAACTTTAGAATAAAAAGGTGAGGAAGGATAGATATGGAAGTAAAGAGAATCTATGTAAAAAAGAAAGAAGGATTTAATGGAGAAGCAAAAGAATTGCTAGCTGATATTCAGGAAAACTTAAAAATAAAATCATTAGAAAATATTATTGTATTAAATCGATATGATGTAGAGAAAATGACAGAGGAAACATTTAAACAAGCCAAAAATACAGTTTTTTCAGAACCACAAGTAGATGAATGTTATGAAGAAGAATATCCATTTGAAGAACAAGACTATGTTTTCGGTGTTGAATTTTTACCAGGGCAATTCGACCAAAGAGCCAATGCCCTAGAAGAATGTTTGCAAATATTAGCACAAGGAGATAGACCAATTGCTAAATCAGCAAAGATTTATATTTTGCAAGGGAAATTAGAAGAAAAAGAATACGAAAAAATAAAAAAATATATGATTAATCAAGTAGACTCAAGAGAATGCTCATTAGAAAAAACACAAAATTTAACCCAAACAATGGAAGAACCAAAAGATGTAGCAGTAGTAGAAGGATTTATAGAAATGACGAAAGAAGATTCAGAAAAATTCTATCAAAAATATGGATTTGCTATGGATTTTGCAGACTTACAATTTTGTCAAAAGTATTTTAAAGAAGTAGAAAAAAGAAATCCAACGATGACTGAAATGAAAATGATTGATACCTATTGGTCAGACCATTGTAGACATACCACTTTTTTAACTAAATTAGAAGTACTGGATATAAAATGGGATTTCTTACAAAAAGTTTATGAAGACTATCTAAAAGCAAGAGAAGTTGTTTACGAAAATAGAAAAGCAAAAGATATTTGCTTAATGGACATTGCGACCATTGCTGCCAAGGAATTAAAAAAAGCAGGCTATATGAAAGAATTAGATGAATCAGAAGAAATTAATGCATGTAGCATTAAAGCAGACATTTTAGTAGATGGAAAACCAGAAGAATATTTAATTATGTTTAAAAACGAAACCCATAATCATCCAACAGAAATTGAACCATTTGGAGGAGCAGCAACTTGTTTAGGAGGGGCTATTCGTGACCCATTATCTGGAAGAGTGTATGTATACCAAGCAATGCGTGTAACAGGCTGTGGTGACCCCAGAAAATTAGTAGAAGAAACTCTGCCAAATAAATTACCACAAAGAAAATTAACCAATGAAGCAGCAAGAGGTTATAGTTCCTATGGTAACCAAATAGGACTAGCAACTGGTCAAGTAGCCGAAATTTATCATGATGGTTATGTAGCAAAACGTATGGAAATTGGAGCTTTAGTAGGGGCAGCACCAAAAGAGAATGTTGTTCGTAAAAGACCAATACCTGGTGACATTGTTATTTTATTGGGAGGAAAAACAGGTAGAGATGGATGTGGAGGAGCAACTGGTTCATCTAAAGCACATACTAGTGAATCATTAACTACCTGTGGAGCAGAAGTACAAAAAGGAAACGCACCAGAAGAAAGAAAAGTACAAAGATTATTTAGAAATGCAGAAGTAACTAAAATCATAAAAAGATGTAATGACTTTGGAGCAGGAGGCGTATCAGTAGCAATTGGAGAACTAGCAGATGGCTTAGTTATCAATTTGGATAAAGTACCTAAAAAATACGAAGGACTTGACGGAACAGAGCTTGCCATTTCAGAATCACAAGAAAGAATGGCAGTTGTAGTTGGAAAAGAAGATGCCAATAAATTGATTGCCTTTGCAGAAAAAGAAAACTTAGAAGCAACAATTGTAGCAGAAGTAGTAGAAGAGCCAAGAGTAAAAATGTATTGGAGAGGAAACCTAATTGTTGACATAGCAAGAGAGTTCTTAGATACGAATGGAGATGTCAAAAATGCAACTGTACAAGTTGTAAAACCAAAAGAAGAAGAATCTTATTTTAAACCAAAAAAAGTAGATGATATCAAAGCAAAATGGGAACAAACCATAACCAATTTAAATTGTTGTTCACAAAAAGGTTTAGTAGAACGTTTTGATAGTAGTATTGGGTCAAATACGGTTATGATGCCTTTTGGTGGAAAATATCAACTAACACCAGCTTTAGGAATGGTAGCAAGAATACCAACCTTAAAAGGTTATACAGAAAGTGGAACCATTATGACTTATGGTTATAATCCATATTTGGCAAGTTGGAGTCCATTTCATGGAGCTGTATATGCTATCTTAGAATCAGTTTCCAAATATGTGGCTATTGGTGGAGACTACAAAAAAGCATATTTAACTTTGCAAGAGTACTTTGAAAAATTAAGAAATGATGCAGCTAGATGGGGCAAACCATTTGTAGCAATACTAGGTGCTTATTTGGTACAAAAAGAATTAAAAATAGCAGCGATTGGTGGAAAGGACAGTATGTCAGGTTCGTATAATGAATTAGATGTACCACCAACATTAGTATCTTTTTGTATTGGAGAAACCAATACCACAAAAGTAGTATCCAATGAATTTAAAAAAGCAAATTCAAAGGTAGTATTTTTATCAACTAAAATGGGACAAGAAGATATTTTAGATTTTGAAGATTTAAAAGAAAACTATGAATTGATCCATTCTTTCATACAAGAAGGAAAAGTGTTGTCTATTAGTACTGTTACACATGGCGGAATAGCAGATGTAATTACGAAAAGTACAATGGGTAATAAAATTGGATTCCAATTTGTAAAAGATATACCAGATTTATTTTATCCTTATTATGGTTCATTTGTAATAGAACTAAAAGAAGGAGTAGAACTAGAAAAAGCACAACTATTAGGAAATACTATTGTAGAAGAAAAAATTATCGTAAATGATAAAGTGGAATTTACAATAGATAGTTTAATAGAAATGTGGGAAAAACCATTAGAAAAAGTTTTCCCAACGAAAGTAAAAACAGAAAACAAAAAAGCGAATAACATTATAAGTGACAAAACCTGTAGCATCACACGTAAAATGCCAATTACTAAGCCACGTGTATTTGTACCAGTATTTCCAGGTACCAATTGTGAATATGATGTTGCTAAAGCATTTGAAGATGCTGGTGCAATAGCCAATATAGTAGTATTTAAAAACTTAAAACCAAGCAATATTCAAGAATCGATAGAATTATTTGCTAAAGAAATTGAACAATCACAAATTATCATGTTACCAGGTGGATTTAGCAGTGGAGATGAACCAGATGGTTCTGGAAAATTTATAGGAGCAGTTTTTAGAAATCCAAAGCTAAAAGACTTAATTCATAAACATTTATATGAGCAAGATGGATTGATGCTAGGAATTTGTAATGGTTTCCAAGCTTTAGTAAAATTAGGTTTATTACCTTATGGGGAAATTCGAGAATTAGATGAAACATCACCAACTTTAACCTTTAATAAAATTGGAAGACATATGTCAAGAATGGTACAAACGAAAGTCGTATCTAAGTTATCACCATGGTTTAGTGAAGTAGAATTAGGAGAAGTATTTACCATTCCAATTTCTCATGGGGAAGGAAGATTTATGGTATCAGAAGAACTAGAAAAACAATTAATAGAAAATGGTCAAATTGCTACACAATATGTAGACTTACAAGGAAGTAGTACCTATGATATTGCTTATAATCCAAATGGTTCAGTAGATGGTATTGAAGGAATTACCAGTCTAGATGGTAGAATTTTGGGTAAAATGGGTCATTCTGAAAGATGTTATCGTGATATTTTAAAGAATATGCCAGGTAGAAAAGATCAAAAATTGTTTGAATCAGGCGTAAATTATTATAGATAGAAAACAAAAGCGATAGTTTCGAAAGTTTCATTGAATTTAGTAGAAATTCTAAATTAATTTTAAAATTATCTTTTAAAGTAAAGGAGAAGAAAAATGGAAAACAATATTTATGTAACGCCACTTTCTGGCAGATATGCTAGTAAAGAGATGAATCAGCTATGGTCAAGTGACAGTAAATATTCAACATGGAGAAAGTTGTGGGTGGCACTTGCTAAGACAGAAAAAGAATTAGGAATTGACATTACGGAACAACAAATTGAAGAAATGATAGAAAATGTAAATAATATAGATTATGATGTTGTCAGTAAAAGAGAAAAAGAATGTAGGCACGATGTGATGGCACATGTATATGAATTTGGATTAAAATGTCCTCATGCCAAACCAATTATACATTTAGGAGCAACCTCATGCTATGTAACAGATAATACAGATGTTATTTTAATGTCACAAGCTTTGCAAATTATTAAACAAAAATTAATAGTAGTTATTAATCATTTAAAAGAATTTGCATTAAAACATAAAGCAGTAACCTGTTTAGGATATACCCATTTCCAACCAGCACAATTAACAACAGTGGGAAAAAGAGCGACTTTATGGTTGCAAGATTTACTAGAAGATTTGGAAGAATTAGAATTTGTACAAAGTCATATGAAATTATTAGGCTGTAAAGGAACAACAGGAACACAAGAAAGTTTTATGAAATTATTAAAAGATGAAGAAAAAGTAAGACAAATTGACGAAAAAATAGCCCAAAAAATGGGATTTGACAAAGTATATTCTGTATCTCGGACAAACTTATACTAGAAAATTAGATAGTAGAGTATTAAATGTATTATCACAAATTGCCCAAAGTTGTTCAAAATTTGCCAATGATATGAGATTACTACAACATGAAAAAGAACTAGAAGAACCATTTGAAAAAGGGCAAATAGGTTCATCTGCCATGGCTTATAAAAGAAATCCAATGAGAAGTGAAAGAATCAATTCCTTAGCAAGACATGTTATGACATTAACCATAGACCCAACTATTACAGCTGCTACCCAATGGTTGGAAAGAACATTAGATGATTCAGCTAATAAAAGAATTTGTGTGCCAGAAAGTTTCTTAGCAGTTGATGCTATATTAATCTTATATGCCAATATTTCAAAAAATATTGTAGTTTATGAAAATGTAATTAAAACCAATATGATGCAAGAATTGCCATTTATGGCAACAGAAGAGATTTTAATGAATGCTGTACTAAAAGGTGGAGACAGACAAGAATTACATGAAAAAATTAGAATTTATTCTATGGAAGCGGGAAAACAAGTAAAAAACTTTGGAAAACCAAATGATTTAGTAGAAAGAATTGCTGAAGATGAAACTTTTGGACTAACCAAAGAAGAAATTATGCAAGCCTTAAATCCAGATAATCTATGTGGAAGAGCACCAAAACAGGTAGAAGATTTTATAGAAGAAAGAGTAAATCCAGTTTTAGAGAAATATCATGATTTAATTAGTGACAAAGAAATGGAAGTAAATGTTTAGCCTAAGAAGAATTATATAAAAGATATTCAATAGAGGTGTAACTAAGAAAGGAAAAGAGAAAATGAAAAAATGTTTATTGTTAGGAAATGGTGGGCGTGAAGCGGTATTAGCTGAACAAATTAGTCAAGGATTTGAATTATATGCTATTTTACCATATGCTAATCCATCTGTTATCAAACAAGTAGAAAAATCAAATGGAAAATATTTGATAGGAGACCCATTTGATAAAGAATTGGTGAGTGAATTTGTAAAACAACAAAATATTGAAGCTTGTGTGATTAGTCAAGATAATTTATTACAAGAAGGATTAATTGACTTAGCAAGAAGTCTTGGGCTGAAGACTTTTGGTCCAACTTCTAAAGGTGCAAAAGTAGAATGGAGTAAAACATATGCTTTAGATATTGTTCAAAAATTGGCACCAGAAATGATTATAAAAAATGAAAGTATAACTACTTTAGAAGAATTAAAGGCAGTTATGGAAAATTATGAAGATGATAGTTTTGTTGTTAAACCAGAAGGCTTAACAGGTGGAAAAGGAGTGAAAGTAGGGGGGATTCATTTTAAAGGAAAACAAGAAGGTTATGAATATGCTAAATCTTGCGTAGAATCAGACGGAAAGGTCATTGTACAAGATAAAGTTGAAGGAAGAGAATTTACAGTTATGGCATTGACAGATGGAAAAAATATTGTGGTAACACCAACTAC
Source organism: Clostridia bacterium (assembly GCA_022795075.1). Classification (GTDB taxonomy): domain Bacteria; phylum Bacillota; class Clostridia; order TANB77; family CAG-508; genus CAG-269. The sequence goes on from JAAWGB010000014.1 coordinate 12,992, forward strand.
TTTTGATTATCCTTATCGTTTTGATGAAGATAAAGGACCCGGAACTGGTGGTATGGGATGTTTAAGTTTTGAAAATGGTTTACTGCCATTTTTGGAACAAAAAGATGTAGATGAATGTGCTAAATTAATTGAAAAAACCATTCAGTATGTTAATCAAGATAGTTTAGAATTTACAGGTGTGATTTATGGAGGATTTTTCAAATGTAAACAAGGTATTAAATTTATTGAATTTAATGCAAGATTTGGTGATCCAGAAGCAATTAATGTATTAAATTCATTGGAAACACCGTTTTGTGAAGTAATGGAAAATATATGGAATCAAAAACTATCTACCCAGAATTGCAAATTTAAAAAGAACTATACTTTTACAGTTTATGTGGTAAGTCCAGATTATGCCATTAAAAAAAGTGAGCCTTGTGAATTTACTTTGCTGACAAAAGCAATTTTAGATAAGGGAGCAAAGATTTATTTTGCAAGTAGTAAACAAGTTGAAGAAAATCGCTATGTATCAGTTGGAACTTCTAGATTATTTGCTGTTCATACAAGTGGAAATACATTAGAAGAGGCAAAACAAAAAGCATATGAGGCTATGAAAAATAATATCGATAGCCAATTAGACTATCGAAATGATATTGGTGAAATTTATGAACACTAAGATTACATTCATCATGTTTAAATTTTGCCATGTATAAATTGATTTAAAACTTCAATTAGCTGAATTTTTTCAGCAGCTTGTACTTTTTCGGATACAATTTTAGCAGTATCACTAGGAAGAACCTCAACTTGTGTTTGGCTAATGATAGAGCCTTTGTCATATTCATGATTAACAAAATGAACGGTAGCACCTGTAAATTTTTCCTGTGCTTCAACAACTGCTTCATGAACATGCATACCATGCATACCTTTACCACCGTATTTGGGTAGTAAGGAAGGATGGGTGTTAATAATTGTATACTTTTCAAGTAATTTTGGACCAATCATTTTTAAATAGCCAGCTAAGACAATTAGGTCAATGGAATAATTGGAAAGTAATTGCGATAATTCTAAGTCTCTTGGTTCAAATTTTTTGTTTTGAATAATATGGGTTGGTATATGGCAGTCTTCGGCTCTTTTTAGAGCATAGCTATTTGGGTTATCGGAAATGACTAAATCTATTTTAGCTTCTAGTTTTTGGGTTTTTATACTATCAATGATAGCTTGCAAAGTAGAACCATTTCCAGAAGCAAATACAACTAAATGGTACATGTGATTACCTCCTATTTTATATAAAAGTAGTTTAGCATGAATATCAGATAAAGTCAATTTTGTTTGAATAATAATTTTTTCAAATGGATAAAAGGAAGGAAGAAAGAAATGTTTGATGAAATAAAAGAAGAATGTGGTGTATTTGGAATTTATTCCAAAGAAACCAAAGAAGAATTAGTAGGACAAGTTTGTTTAGGACTGTCAGCTTTGCAACATAGAGGAGAAGAAAGTTGTGGAGTAGCTATTAATGAAGATGGAATCATCCATTTTTATAAAGATGTTGGCTTAGTTTCAGAAGTCTTTACAAAAGAAGTCCAAAGTACCATGCCACAAGGAAAAATGGCAATTGGACATGTGCGTTATTCAACAACAGGAGTAAGCAAAAAAGAAAATGCCCAACCAATGGTAGTAAGACATAAAAAAGGAAACTTAGCAATTGTTCATAATGGAAATATAACAAATGCAGTAGAATTAAAAAGAGAACTAGAAGAGCAAGGAGCTATTTTTACAACAACTAGTGACACAGAAATTATTTGTCACATTATAGTAAGAGAAAGACTAAAAACACCATCAATTGAAGATGCAGTAAAAAATACAATGAAGATTTTAAAAGGAGCTTACTCACTTTTAGTCATATCACCTCAAAAAATGATAGCTGTTAGAGATCCTCAAGGGTTTAAACCTCTTTGCATGGGGCATTTTGGAGAAGATATTATATTTGCTTCAGAAAGTTGTGCATTAGATATTATGGGAGCCACATTTGAGCGTGATATTGAACCAGGAGAAGTAGTAGTGGTGACAAATAATGAAGTAGTAAGTGAGAAATTTTTGCCAAATGAGAATAAGGGAATGTGTGTATTTGAATATATCTATTTTGCAAGACCAGACTCTACAATTGATGGAATGAATGTACATATTTTCCGTGAAGAAGCAGGTAGATATTTAGCCAAACAATTGCCAGTAGATGCAGATATTGTAGCAGCTGTTCCAGACTCTGGAAATGATGCAGCTTTAGGATATTCAAAACAATCTAAAATTCCATATGATATAGTATTTGTAAAAAGCAAATATGTGGGAAGAACTTTTATTCAAAATACGCAAAATAAAAGAAAGAAATTAGTAAATTTGAAATTAAATCCTTTGCACCATACTGTAAAAGGTAAAAAAATTGTTTTAGTAGATGATTCGATTGTAAGGGGAACTACTATTACTAGAATTATTAAATCATTAAAAGAAGCAGGAGCCAAAGAAGTTCACATCAGAGTAGCTTCTCCACCATTTGTAGATGTTTGTTATTTTGGAACAGATGTGGATAAAAAGGAAAATTTAATTGCTCATAATAAAACAGTGGAACAAATTAGACAAGAAATCGGAGCAGATTCTTTAGAATATCTAAGCTTGGATAGTTTAAGAGAAATTACGAAACGTTGTAATATTAAAGGATTTTGTGATGGTTGTTTTACTGGTAAGTATCCAATTGAAGTTCCTAAAAATATTGATAAAGATAAATTTGAAAAAATACAACTATAGCCATAAATATCTAGAAATTTAGCAATTTTTATAAAAATAAATAATGAAATACTCAATAAAACGGCAAAAAAGTAATTACAATTAGAAAGATTATAATGGAAAGTATTTCGTAATTAGAAAATGTTAGGAAGTATTTTAGGAGAATCTCAAAGTGTCGTCTTTGAGAGGTGCCTGAAATACTTCCTTACATTTTCTATTCGGAATAGCTTGACAGAATAATCTTTCTAATTGTAATTACTTTTTTGCCGTTTATTATAATTTATTTAAAATCTTTATCAGTTAATAATTTGTAGGCTTCTTTGTATTTATTAACAGTTGTTTCAATTACTTCATTTGGAATGGGAGTGCCAGTTTCTGGATTATAGCCAGTAGATTTTATCCAATCACGAAGATATTGTTTATCAAAGCTTTTTTGACTTTTTCCTATTTCATAATCACAAGCAGACCAAAATCTACTAGAATCTGGTGTTAATACTTCATCTGCTATTACTAATGTACCATTTTCGTCAAGACCAAATTCAAATTTAGTATCAGCAATAATAACGCCTTTCGTTAAAGCATATTGGGCACATTTAGAATAAATTTCAATTGTTTTGCTACGTAGTTGTTTGGCTAAGTCTTTTCCAATTAATTGACAAACTTCTTCAAAGGATATATTTTCGTCATGTCCTTCGGCTGCTTTGGTAGTTGGTGTAAAAATTGGTTCAGGTAATTTTTCAGATTCTTGTAATCCTTGTGGTAGGGTTATACCGCAAATGGTACCATTTTCTTGATAACTTTTCCAACCAGACCCTGTTATATATCCTCTAACAATACATTCTACTGGTATCATTTTTAGTTTTTTAACTAACATACTTCTGCCTTCAAATTCTTTGGTTTGGAATTCTTTTGGAAAGTCGTTTATATCAGTTGAAATAACATGATTTGGAATAATATCTTTTATATGATGAAACCAAAACGCAGAGATTTGATTTAAGATTTTTCCTTTGTTTGGAACCAAACTTGGTAAAATATAGTCAAAAGCAGAGATTCTATCAGATACAACTAATAAAAGTTTATCATCATCTACTTCATAAATTTCACGAACTTTACCACTACTAATTTTTTTCATTTTCATACCACCTTTTTTAATTAATTTAAAATTACTGATTGGATAAATAGGATTCATAACCTATTTGTTGCAATTTTTCGTCTTTTTGAGAAACTACATCTTTTAAAGAATTTTTAAAATCTGCTAGTTTGTTTGTTAGTTCTTCATTTCCTACTGCTAAAATAGAAGTTGCTAAGATAGCAGCATTTTTGGCTCCATTAATGGCAACTGTTGCAACAGGAATGCCAGAAGGCATTTGAACAATTGAATATAAAGAGTCCACTCCTCCTAAAGTTTTGGTATGGATAGGAACACCAATAACTGGTACAGTTGGAAGCATAGCAGCAAATACACCTGGTAAGTGCGCTGCTCCTCCTGCTCCAGCAATGATTACTTTTACACCATTTTCTTTTAAGATTTTGGCATATTCGGTAGCCTTTTCAGGGGTTCGATGGACAGATAATATTTTGATTTCATAAGAAATTTGCATTTGTTCTAAAAATTTAGCACAATCTTTCATAATTGGTAAGTCAGAGTCACTGCCCATAATGATTGAAACATCAATGTTTTGGTTCATATATTTCATCTCCTTTTTATAATAAATAAATTTTTGTAAATTCATAAAATAATTTGTCTGAATATATTGGTATTATATTATACAAAGAAAAAAGAATCAATGTTTTAAAAGATTTTTTTAGGAATTTTGCTAAAAATATTGACTTTTGATAAGAAAGTATATAAAATGATTATGTAAATATTTAGAAATCGTGCAAATTGCCTGTAATTTGCATAGGAGAACGGAAGAAGGAAGTTTTGAATAGAAAGGGGTGTAAAATATGGGATTTCGAAGCATCAAAAAAATTGTAGAAACAGAAAAGAAGGCTGAAAATATGAAAATAGAGGCCAAACAAAAAGCCAAAATGATGCTACAAAAAGCAGAAGAAACAAAAGAAACCAATCGACTATACTTTAAGAATCAACTAGAAAGGCAAGCAAAAGACTTACAAAAGGAAATGGAAGAGGCAAATGCCAAACAGAAAGTAAAGATACAAGCACAGACCAATGAGAGGTTACAAAAGTTGCAAACAACTTTACAAGAAAATGTGCCTGAGGCAGTAGAGAAGATATTTAATAAAGTTATCAAAATTTAGAAAAAAGATAGCAAAATAGCTAAAAGACTAAAAAAGAATTCCAAATGAGCTTGGGAAAGGGATGATAAAAGAAGATGTCAATTGCAAAAATGAACAAAGTGACAATTATAGGTACGAAAGATAAGCAAGAAGAAATACTAAAAGACTTAAGAAAACTTGGCTTTTTTCAAGTAGAAGATATGTCACACATTGTTGAAGAAGAAGAATTTAAAGAAATTTTTCACAAACAAGAAAAAAATGATGAAATTGCTAAAATTAATCCAAAACTCTTAGCAACTGAAAAAGCCATAACCAATATTCGCAAAACAAAGAAAGTCAAAAAATCAATGTTTGATGGAAAAGAATATTATGAAGAATTAACAAAAGAAGGAGCAGAAGAAACCTATCAAGAAGTTCAAAAAATTAATAAATTAGTTGAAAACGTAGAATTAAATACACAAAAAGTGCAAGAATTAAACGAGATGATTCAAACTTTAGATCCATGGATTAATTTTACTATTTCAGCAGACTTAAAAAAGATTCAGTACATAAAAATAATTTTTGGAACATTTAGCTCAAAAATCAAAAAAGAACAAATAGAACTAGCACTAAATAAAGAAAAAGTAGAAAATTCTATGAATGTAATTAATAAAGATAAAAGCAATTTATATGTTGCTATTATAACGAAAAATGAAAATCAGGCACAAGTAAAAAGAATTTTGAAAAAATTTGATTTTAAAGAAAAAGAAATTATTTTAGAAGAAGAATCTATTTTTGATAGAATTCAGAAGGCAAAACAAGAAATTGCAAAATTAGAAGAACAAATTGAATTAGACAAAAAAGAAATGAAACCAGAACAAATAAAAGTATTTGAAAATTTATATGACTATTATTTAGCTCAAAAAGATTTAAAATTAATGGAAAAAAATATTGTTACAACCAAAAATACTTTTTATTTAGAAGGTTGGATGCCAGAAGGGTGCAAGATAGATAATAATAAAAAATTTATCATTAAAGTAAGAGCAGAAGAAGAGAACGAAAATGCTCCTGTGCTAGTAAAAAATAGCAGATTAGTAGAGCCATTTCAATCTATTACCAACATGTATAGTGTACCCAATAAACATGAATTAGATCCCAATCCAGTTATGGCATTTTTCTACATCATATTTTTTGGATTGATGTTAAGTGATGCAGGATATGGATTATTATTAACACTTGGTTGCTTATTTATGATTAGAAAGAAAAAATATGCAAGAGGAGAAGGTAGTTTAGTAAAATTATTAGCATTATGTGGTGTATCAGCAGTAATATGGGGTGTATTCTTTGGAAGCTGTTTTGGAAATTTAGTTCCTTTAAAAGCAGTAATTGACCCATTAAAAGATGTTATGCCACTAATGGGACTAGCTTTATTATTAGGAATTATACATATTTATACAGGTATGTTTATGAAAGCAATTGAGTTAGTTAAGCAAAGAAAAGTTTTAGATGCTATTTGTGATATAGGATTTTGGTATTTGCTTTTAACTGGTGTATTCTTACTTGTAGTACCAATTGTAGCAGGTGATATTGGCGTTTGGTCAGAAGTTGGAAAATATTTAGCTATTATAGGTGTTGCAGGTGTTATTTTAACAGGTGGAAGAAAAGAAAAAAATGTGATTAAAAAATGTACCAAAGGTATTAGCAGTTTATATGATATAACTAGTTATTTGTCAGATGTTTTATCTTATTCAAGATTAATGGCATTGTGTTTATCAACAGGTGTTATTGCACAAGTTGTTAATTTATTAGGAGGTCTAGTAGGACCGATTCCAGCAGTTTTAGTAGGAATTATAGGACATGGATTTAACTTAGCTAATAGTGCTTTAGGTTCTTATGTTCATACAAGTAGATTACAATATGTAGAGTTTTTTGGTAAATTCTATGAAGGTGGAGGAAAAGAATTCACACCGTTTAAATATAAAAATAAATATACAAAAATTAAGGAGGAATTTTAATTATGGAATTTTTAGAAGGATTAGCAAATGGTCAATTTTTAGCAATTTTAGGTGCATCTATTGCAATTATATTTGCAGGTATGGGGTCAGCAAGAGGAACATCAATAGCAGGTCAAGCAGCAGCAGGAGCTGTTTCAGAGGATTCAAGCAAGTTTGGTAAATTGTTGGTATTGCAATTATTACCAGGTACACAAGGTCTTTATGGATTTATCGTAGCATTCTTAATTTTATCAAAAGCAGGTTTGTTAGGAGCAAGTGTTGCTTTAACAACTGGTCAAGGTTTTCAATTATTGGCATCTGGTTTAGCAATTGGTATTACAGGTTTAGTTTCTGGTATTGCACAAGGTAAGGCAGCAGCAGCAGGTGTTGGTATTGTTGCTAAAAATGCGGATGATTTGGGTAAAGCAATTACTCTTGCAGCGATTGTTGAAACTTATGCACTATTAGGATTATTAATTTCATTCTTAGCTTACAATGGTGTTGTAGTAGGATAAAATACTTACTTAGGTGTCGCAAAATAATAGATTAAATTAAAAAAAGATACTATTTAAATTAAGAAAGGAGATTTAGTGTGGAAGAAGAGATTATCTTAAATAAAATCATGGAAGATGCTCAAAAAGAGGCAGATTTGATTTTAGCACAAGCAGAAGAAAAGGCAAAAAAAATAGAGAACGAAAATAAAGAAAAAGCAACCAAACAAGCACAAAATGAGTTTGAGTCCATGAAAGCTAAAATTGAAACCAGTGCTATGGCAGAATTAGAAAAAGCAGAGTTTGAAGCAAGAAGTACAGAATTAATAGAGAAAAAAAGAATTATCGAAATCGTAAAAGAAAAAGTAAAACAAAAAATAAAAGACTTAAACGAAGATGAATATGTCAAAATTATTGATGAAAAAATAAAAAGATATAAAGACGAAAAAGAGGTAGAAATCATATTGCCAAAAAAAGGTTATCAAGCAATAAAAGCGATAGCTACCAATTATGGCATGAAGGTTCTAGAAGAGACAGATGAATGGGAATCAGGCGTTATCGTAAAATGCGGAAAAATAGAATATAATTACAATTTCGAAGAAAACATGAAAGTTATGGATGAAGAAATAGAAAAAGAAATTGATACTATTTTATTTAATTTTTAGTTTAGCCAAATAGGAGGTACCTATGGAAAAAATATATCCTTATGCAGTAGCGAAAATAAAAGTAAAAGAAAATCGTTTATTGACCAATGCAAATTTAGAACAACTAGCCCAAGAAAATGATATAAAAAGAATAGTATCAGAATTAATCGATAGAGATTATAAATTTGACATGGTTCAAAGATATGAAGACTATGGAATTGTTTTAAAAAAAGCAGAAGAAGAAGTCTATCATTTAATAAGAGAAATTGTAGAAGAAAACGACATGCTTGAAATTTTTTTAAGTAGAAATGATTACTACAATGTTAAAATGATATTAAAATCAAGAGTAGAAGGAAAAGAATATCAAGATAAATTATTAAATAGTGGAACTTATCCAACGCAAAAAATAGCATCTATCTTGGAAAATAAAGAATATGATAGATTAGACAAAAAAATGAAACAAGCTATACAAGAGGCAATCGAGTTATATGAAAAAACAAAAATGCCATTTATCATAGATGCTATTTTAGATAAAGCATGTTTTGGTAAAATCAAAACATTAGCCAATCATTTAAACAACGAATTTATTAAAAAATATATTGAAAAATTAATTGATATTACCAATATCAAAACATTTTTTAGAATTCGAAAAATTTATTATGATAAATTCTTATTTGAAGCTTCTTATATAGAAGGTGGTAAAATTACCTTACATACTTTTATGGAAAATTTTGAAGAAGAAGAACAAAGCTTAAAGTATAAATTTATTGGATTTTCTGATACAATTGGGCAAGCAGTTGAAAATTATGAAAGTCTTGATAAATTTTGTGATAATTATATTATGAGTTACATGAAAGATGCTAAACTAAAATCACTTACCATAGAACCGATATTAGCATTTATCTACGCAAAACGAACAGAATTTAAAAATATCAGAATTATTTTAACAGGAAAATTAAACAACATAAGTGCTCAAAAGATTAAAGAAAGGCTAAGGGAAAGTTATGTATAAAATAGCGGTAATAGGAGATAAGGAATCAATATTTGGATTTTCTGCTATAGGAATGGATATCTATCCAGCATATGAAGAAGAGGATGTAAAAAAAATTATACCAAAACTAATAGAAGAAAATTATGCCATTATCTATGTAACAGAAAATGTAAGTATGAAAGCAAAAAAATATATGGAAAAATTACAAACTAATAAAATTCCAGCAATTGTAACCATACCAAGTAACACAGGAAGTCTTCAATATGGAGAAAAAAGAATCAAAGATATGGTGCAAAAGGCAGTGGGAATTGAAATTAATTTTAAGGAAAGTAATTCTTAAACAAGAAAGGGATGAAAAGATTGAAACAAGGTATCATAACAAAAGTATCAGGACCATTAGTAATAGCCAAAGGGATGGAAGATGCTAATATGTTTGATGTAGTAAAAGTATCAGACAAAAACCTAATTGGTGAAATTATTGGAATGCACGGAGAAAATGCCTCTATACAAGTTTATGAAGAAACTTCAGGAGTAGGTTCAGGAGAAAAAGTAGTTCAAACTGGAATGCCACTTAGTGTTGAATTAGGACCTGGTATGTTAACATCTATCTATGATGGAATTCAAAGACCTCTTGATAAAATTTATGAAAGAACAGGAAAAAACATCGAAAGAGGTGTAGAAGTAAACAGTATAGACAAAAAAAGAAAATGGACATTTGTTCCTAAGAAAAACGTAGGAGACACGGTAAGTGAAGGGATGATTATAGGAACCGTTCAAGAAACGAAAGTAATTACTTGCAAAATAATGGTTCCAATTGGAATAGAAGGAATTATTAAAGAAATAAAATCAGGTGACTATACAGTAGAAGAGTCCATTTGTGTAGTAGAAGATAAAAAAGGAAAATTGCATGAAATCCAAATGATGCAAAAATGGCCTGTAAGAAAACCAAGACCAGTTAACAAAAAATTAAATCCAGATGATATGTTAGTTACTGGTCAAAGAGTAATTGACACATTTTTCCCAATTGCAAAAGGTGGAACTTGTGCCATACCAGGAGCATTTGGTAGTGGAAAAACGGTTATTCAACATCAACTTGCTAAATGGGCAGATGCCGATATTATCATTTATGTAGGATGTGGAGAACGTGGAAATGAGATGACAGAAGTTTTAACAGAATTTCCTAATTTGATTGACCCAAGAACCAAAGATTCTTTAATGAACAGAACGGTTTTAATTGCCAATACATCTGACATGCCAGTTGCAGCAAGAGAGGCATCTGTTTATACAGGAATTACCATTGCAGAATATTATAGAGATATGGGATATAATGTAGCCCTTATGGCAGATTCTACTTCAAGATGGGCAGAGGCTTTAAGAGAAATGAGTGGAAGACTAGAAGAAATGCCAGGAGAAGAAGGATACCCTGCTTACTTAGGTTCAAGAATAGCAGAATTCTATGAAAGAGCTGGAAAAGTAGAATGTTTAGGAAATGAAGGAAGGATTGGAACCTTGACTGTTATTGGTGCTGTATCACCTGCTGGTGGAGATATTTCTGAACCAGTTAGTCAAAGTTCATTAAGAATTGTTAAAGTATTTTGGGGATTAGATGCTAGTTTAGCAGCCAAAAGACACTTCCCTTCTATTAACTGGCTTACAAGTTATTCTTTATACAAAGAACAAGCCGAACAATGGGAAAGAGAAAACATTAGTGAAGAATTTGTAAATTTAAAAAATGAAGCTATGGCAATTTTACAAGAAGAAGCAAAACTTCAAGAAATTGTACAATTAGTAGGAGTAGATGCAGTTTCTAGTAAAGATAGAGTTACTTTAGAAGTAGCAAGAATTTTAAGAGAAGATTATTTGGCACAAGATGCTTTTGATGATGTTGATTGTTATGCTTCTAGTCATAAACAAGAAAGAATTTTAAAGATGATTTTTAAGTTCTATGATAAGATGAGTAAAGCAGTTGAGACTGGCGTAAATGTTGAAGATTATATTAGCTTACCTTATGTAGCAAAAATCGGAAAAGCAAAATTTATAGAAGAAGCAAAGGTGGATAGTGAATTTGATAATATTGAAAAATCAATGGATAAAGAAACCGAAAGCTTAATGGAAAAAGGAGGTCTAGCGTAATGATAAAAGAATATAAAACCATAAAAGAGACAGCAGGACCTTTGATGTTAGTTGAAAATGTAGAAAATGTAAAATATGATGAAATTGGTGAAATTAAGCTTCAAAATGGAGAAACAAGATTGTGTAAAGTCCTAGAAGTTACAGAAAATGCAGCATTAGTTCAACTATTTGAAAGTAGTACTGGAATTAATATAAAAGAATCAAAAGTAAGATTTTTAGGAAAAGGATTAGAGTTTGGAGTATCAAAAGATATTTTAGGAAGAGTATTCAATGGAATGGGTAAGGCAATTGATGGGATGCCAAATGTTATTGCTGACAAAAAAGTAGATATTAATGGAAAACCAATTAACCCAGCAGCAAGAATCTTTCCATCTGAATTTATTCAAACAGGAATATCTTCTATTGATGGATTAAATACATTAGTAATTGGACAAAAATTACCAATTTTCTCAGGTTCTGGATTACCACATGCAGAACTTGCTGTACAAATAGCAAGACAAGCAAAAGTATTAAAACAAGACTCAAAATTCGCAGTTGTTTTTGCAGCAATAGGAATTCCTTTTGAAGATGCAGAATTTTTTATCAATAGCTTAAGAGAAACAGGGGCAATTAGTCGATCTGTTATGTTTATTAATTTAGCAAATGACCCAGCAGTAGAACGTATTTCAACACCTCGTATGGCATTAACAGCAGCAGAGTATTTGGCTTATGAACAAGATATGCAAGTTTTGGTTATTATGACAGATATGACAAACTATGCAGAGGCATTACGTGAAATTTCAGCAGCAAGAAAAGAAATTCCAGGAAGAAGAGCATATCCAGGTTACCTTTATACAGATTTATCAACTATTTATGAACGTGCAGGAAAAATAAAAGGAAAAGAAGGATCTGTTACCATGATTCCTATCTTAACTATGCCAGAAGATGATAAAACACACCCTGTACCAGATTTAACAGGTTATATTACAGAAGGACAAATTGTGTTAAGTAGAGATTTAAATAAAAGAGGAATGACACCTCCTGTTGATGTTTTACTTTCTTTATCTCGTTTGAAAAATGAAGGTATTGGAAAAGGTAAAACAAGAGAAGATCATTCTGGCGTATTGAACCAATTATTTGCTTCTTATGCTCGTGGTAAAGATGCAAAAGAGTTAATGGCTATTTTAGGAGAAAGTGCACTTTCTGAATTAGATAGAATGTATGCTAAATTTGCAGATGAGTTTGAGAAAGAATTTGTTTCACAAGGATTTTCTACTAATCGAACCATTGAAGAAACTTTAAATATTGGATGGAAATTGCTTTCAACTTTACCAAAACAAGAGTTAAAACGTATTAAGGATATGTATATTGAGAAATATTATATAGAGGACTAAAATTATAAAGAGAGGAAAATGAGATATGGCAGTATTAAATGTGAATTTGACTCGTATCGAAAGTATCAATATGAAAAAATCTCTAAAAACAGCTCAAAAGGGTCATAAACTTTTGAAAGATAAGTTAGATGAGTTGATTAAAAAGTTGCTAGATCTTGTAAGAGAAAATCAAGAACTTCGTAGAAAAACAGATGAAATGCTAAAAAATGCTTATCAAAATTTTATGCTTGCAAAAGCTGTTATTGGAGAAGAATATGTAGAGGAAGCTTTAATTATTCCAAGAAATTCTGTTTCGATAGAAATTGATGAGATAAATATTATGAGTGTTAAAATTCCGAAATTTCATTTTCAAGAAAATAAGCAAACAGATAATAAAGCATTGTATGGTTTTGCTTATACGACTTCAGAGTTAGATAGAGCAATTGAAAGTTTTTCTGAGGTTTCTAAAAGTTTGTTGGAATTGGCTCAAAATGAAAAGGCAATTGAATTAATTTCAGCTGAGATTGAAAAGACTAGAAGAAGAGTAAATGCAATTGAAAATGTTACCATTCCTAATTATATTGATACCATTAAGTATATTCAATTGAAATTGTCAGAAGATGAAAGAGCTTCTACTTCTAGATTGATGAAGATTAAAGAAATGTTGGTAGAAGAGTAAATAAAGATGTGATATCTATTAGTGTAATAGATATTACATTTTTTTTTGTAAGGAAAAATTACAGATTTTACTGATACAACAAACAAAAATACATTATACACAAATTTGCTTAAGAAAGTAAATTTAGCAGATGAACAAAGCGGAGCATGTAAGTAATCTATAAAGTCAAGCTTTCTTTTTTGTTCTTATATAGGTCATATATAAAAATTTTCATAACTTTAGAAATTTTTAATATATATAAAATAATAGAGAAGTTTGGAAAGGATGGATAAGATATGAAAAATATAAAATATAAAGTAATTGGAATTTTAGTAATTGCTATATTTTCCTTAAGTATCTTGTCAATGAATGTAAAACAGCAAGAAGAGATTCAAACAAATGCTAACACGACAAGTAATCAAAAAATAGGATGGGGAATAAAGAGAAATGACAACCATCAGCAACCAGATGTAGGAAGCAAAAACAAAAAAGTACTAGAAGAGAATCAAGGAATTTGTTTAGGAAACAAAGAAAAGAAAAATATTTATTTAACTTTTGATGAAGGATATGAAGCAGGTTATACACCACAATTACTAAGTACTTTAAAAGAAAACCAAGTAAAAGCAACATTTTTTATCACTGCACACTATGTTAATAGTCAGCCAGATTTGGTAAAACAAATTATAGACGAAGGACATATTATAGGAAATCATACTGTTAATCATAAAAGTATGCCAGAGTTAACACAAGACAAAATAAAAACAGAAGTTATGGATTTACATCAAGTAATTCATGATAAATTTGGGTATGAAATGAAATATATTAGGCCACCAAAAGGAGAATTTAGTGAAAATACCTTGCAAATAACCAATCAATTAGGATACAAAACTGTTATGTGGTCATTTGCTTACGAAGACTGGAATGAAGATAAACAACCAAATGAAGAGACATCAAAAAAGAAAATATTAGATAATTTGCATAATGGAGAAATTATGCTACTACATGGAAACTCAAAAACGAATACAAATATTTTAGATGCAGTTATCAAAGAGGCTAAAAATATGGGATATGAATTCAAATCATTAGATGAATTTGAGTAGAAGGAGAAAAAGTGGACAATTGGGGACGGTTCTTAATTGCTCCTTTTAAAGAAATATAGCTTATTTGTAGATTTAATTTTTATAAAAGGAGCAATTAAGAACCGTCCCCAATTGTCCACTTTTTCTCATAAGAAAGGAAAGTTTATGAAAAAGAAAAATTATAATAAATTAGATAGAATATTAGAAATGCCAAAAGAGGTATATTCAGATGTTCCTAAAATTATCATAACAGGATTTGATGAAATGATTATTGAAAATTTTAAAGGAATATTAGAATATGAAGAGTTTTTTGTAAGAATTAACACACATATTGGTATCATTAATATTAATGGTTTTAATTTGAATCTTGAAAATATGACAAATGATGATATTAAAGTGACAGGTAAAATTGAAAGCATGGATATTGAAAGAACAGTAGATTGAAAGGACTTAAAAAGTATGATAATAAAGATATTGATTAGTTACATGATTGGTTATTTAGGACTTACTATTGAAGGTTATTATATTGAAAGATTTATTAATATGTGCAGAAATAATAAGATTGATATTTGGCACTTAAAAAGAAAAAAAGAAGTACAATTAGATTTTAGGATAGGCATTCATGATTTTAAAGAAGTCTGTAAAATAGCCAAAAAGACAAGATGTAAAGTAAAAATAAATAGCAAAAGAGGTCTACCTTTTTTGTTACATCGTTATAAAAAGAGAAAAATATTTTTTGTTTTGTTATTAATGGTGATATTTTTAACTGTGTTATCCTCAAATTTTGTATGGAATGTGGATATTCAAGAGGAAAATGGACAACAATTGGAAAATATAGCAAAAGATATAGAAGATGCTGGTTTAAAAATAGGAGAATGGAAAGCAAATATCAATACAAAGGAAATGATTAATAAAATTCGATTACAAAGAAGTGATATTGCATGGATGGGAATAGAGTTAAAAGGAACGAATGCAATTGTAAAAATTGTTAAAGCTGATGGGAAACCAGATATTATTAATGATGATGAATTTTGCAGTATTATTTCTGATAAGGTAGGAGTTATAACAAAGGTGAATGCACAAACAGGAACAGCAAATGTACAAGTAGGAGATACTGTAAATTTAGGCGATACGTTAATTAATGGTTGGATGGAAGGAAAATATACTGGTATTCGATACGTTCATGCAAAAGGAGAGGTGCAAGCAAAGGTATGGCATACGAAATATAAAAATATTCCGTATCAGACTACGCAGAAGGTAGAAACAGGAAATACGGAACAACAATATACCGTAAAATTAAATAATTTTAAAATAAATTTGCATAAAGGGGTTTCAAAATTTCAAATTTATGATACAATAGAAACGGAAAACAAAATGAAACTATTTTCAGACTTTTATTTACCAATTTCGATTCTAAAAACTACCTATAAAGAGGTAGAAGAAAAACCAAAAATATATGAAATAGAAGAGGCTAAAGAATTAGGGATACAAGAATTACAAGAAGAATTAGAAAAAGAAATTGAAGATAAGGAATCGATTGTGGGCAAAAATATTAATACATATGAAAAAGAGGGTAGTATTGATGTTTATGTCACATATGAAGTTTTAGAAAATATAGGGACTAAGGAGAAAATCGTATTTTAGGAAGGTATTAGTTTGAAAAATAATAATTCTTTTTCAAACTAATAAAAGCCTTTAGGAAGGAAGAGAGTTTTTAATGGAAGAAAGAAGCCTTAAAATAACAGGAGCAGATAAAACATTTTTTAATAAAATAACAACAACTTTAACAAGAATTTTAATACCTACCAAAATTGGAATTAATGGAATGTTAATTTCAATGAAAAGAAACAGTATGCTCAAAGCATTTGAAACCTACCAATCAGATAATAATAACTATAACAACGAAGAAATAGAAAAAAAATATGATACAGCCTATGAAGCTTATTTAAGTGCATTAGATAAACATGTAATGGATTCTATCTATAAAAAAGTAAAAAACAATACAGCATCTGAATTTGAAAAAAATGCACTTGCTAAATATTATGAAGTAACTAGTTTAAAAGAAAGTGAATATATAGAATATAAATATAGAAAACAAAAATATTTATTAGAATTAGACTATCAAGGAATTCGAGCAGATAGCAAAGAAAAATTAAAAGAAAAATACAACCAATTTTATATCAACAAAATGGATGCCTTATATAAAGCAATTTTAAAAAATTATTCCATCAAAGTAGCAGATAATACTAATTGTTATGATGCTGCTAAAGAGTGGATTTATACCAAGATTTTTTATACTTTAGAAGAATATATACAAAATATCTTATCTTTAAAAATTGAATTAAACAAAGATGAAACTAGCAAAGATGTAGTAGCAGAATATGAAAAATATCAATCTTATGAAGTAGGAAAATTAGACACCAAAGATAATATCGAAAAAAATATGATATTACTTGGCATTAGTCGAAAATTGTTCACTCATAGTTTACCATTAATTGTAGCAGAACAATGTTATGAAAAATTATTAAAAGATGCTAGAATATTAGTACAAGACACCAAAATGGCAGCAAAAAGAGAAAAAGCTTATTCTATGTTAATTAATTTAATGGAAGACTACAATGTAAAATTATTATCAACAAAAGTATATTGGGATACACAAAAAGAAAAAGATGCCTATAAAGCATTTTGGAATCAATACAAAGAAATTACGAAATTAAAAGAAACAGATTTTATAGAATATGTTAAACAAAAAGAAATCTTATTTATCAAAGATGATATGAAAAAATTAAAACAAGGAAAAACGGATTACTCAAGAATTTCAACTTATTATAAAAGAAAATTAGTAGACTATGGAGCGATGAAATCCATCAAAAATTCTTTTGGGTCAAAAGGAAAATACATAAAAGTTAAGGAAGTAGCATAAGATGTATGAAATACTCTATCAAGAAATAGAAGAAAAAACAGAATATGAAACAATTATAAAGAAAGTACTATCAAAGTGTTTGAAAGAAGAAAAAATAGAAAATTCAAAAATGTCAATAACTGTTACACTAACAACCCCAAAACAGATACAGCATATCAATAAAGTCTATAGAGGAATTGACAAGCCAACTGATGTGCTTTCTTTTCCTATGTTTGAAAAGGACGAGTTAGACCAAAAGATAAAAAATAATGACTTTGTACAAGAAGATATTTTAGGAGATATCATTATTTCAGTAGAACGTGTGAAAGAACAAGCAAAAGAATATGAACATAGCTTTGAAAGAGAATTAAGTTATATGTTAGTACATGGATTTTATCATTTAATGGGTTATGACCATATTCAAGAAGCGGACAAGATGAAAATGAGACCAAAAGAGGAAAAAATTCTAAACGATTTGAAAATTAATCGTTAAATAGGAGGAAAACTATGAGCGAAAAAAAAAGAAGAAGTAAGAAAAAGAAAAATGGAACGAAGAAATTAATTGTTATTTTGGTACTTTTTATTATAGTGGCAGGAAGCGTTTTAGCTTATCAAATTGTAAAAGATAAAGATAACCAAGAAACAGTGGCAGAAGAAAATCGTGTAATAGAACCAAAAGAAGAAAAAGCTGTACAAATTTTTCAAGGAAATGATAGACCAATTGCCATCATGATAGATAATCATAGTGATGCATGGCCACAAGCAGGTTTGCAAAAAGCATACATGGTTTATGAAATTGTAGTAGAAGGTGGAGAAACTAGATTAATGGCATTATTCAAAGGAGTAGATGTTCCAAAAATAGGACCAGTAAGAAGTGCTAGACATTATTTCTTAGATTATGCTATGGAAAATGATGCAATTTATACACATTTTGGAGAAAGTCCACAAGCTGACAGTGACATCAAAAAATATACCATTAACGAAATAGATGGCATAGCAGAAGATGGAACAACCTTTACAAGAGTAAGGGACAAGGCAGCACCACATAATGCAGTAACAAGCATCGAAAAATTAATAACATCTGCTAAAAATAAAAAATATAATATGACTTCTACAAAAGAAAGTGTATTAAACTATGTAACAGATGAAGTGAATTTAGAAGAAGGGCAAGGAGCAATAAGTGTAACCATACCACACTCTCAACTTCAAACTGTAAAATATGTATATGATGAAGAAAATAAAGTTTATAAAAGATATGCAAGAGGAAAAGAGCAAACAGATTGGGAATCAAAAGAAACAATAACAACTAAAAATATTATTATAACCTTCTGTGACAATTATACTCTGCAAGATTCTGAAAATAAAGGAAGACAAGGAATTAAAAATATAGGAACATTTGATGGTTATTATATAACAAATGGAAAAGCTATCAAAATAAAATGTATTAAAAATGCTAGAGAAGAGCAGACAATCTATCAAGATTTAGAAGGAAATGAAATTAAAGTAAATGATGGAAATACTTTCGTTAATATTTGTCCAACCAATGCAAATGTAGTTTTAGAAGAACCAAGTAATGTAGCAGTAGAATAATTGAAAAAGGGATTTAAGGAAGAAGACCAAGAAACTTTAAAACATCTTTAAATCCCTTTAAGAAAGGAAATGAAAATGAATATTTATGATACAGCCAACCAATTAGCACAAGAAATTAAACAATCAGAAGAATATGTAAATTATAAAATGGCAAAACAAGCATTGAATTTAAATACTGAATTAAAAGACAAAATGGCTAAATTTGAACAAAAGAGATATGAAACTCAGCTAGTGGCTATGCAAACAGGAAAACAAGATGAAACAAAGATGAAGGAAATGCAAGATTTGTATACCCAGTTAATTGAAATAGATGATGCTAAAAGATTTTTTGAAGCAGAGACCAAGTTTAATATTGTTATTGCTGATGTGAATAAAATTATTGGTGAAGCAATTAGAGATGTTATACAATAAAATTATCTTTAGATAGAACTTTGTTTACAAGTAATTGAAAAGTAGAAAAAAAGATAGAGGTATAAAATGGATTTTATAATAATTGGCATACTAACATTAATAGTAATAGTTGGTTTAAAATATGTTTTTGATTATAAAATGAAGGAATTAAAACATATTGGAGAAGATAAAGAATTAGATGATTTAGCCAAAGTTTATCCGAATAATATAGATATGTGCAAAGAATATCTAAAAAAATTAGGAAATGATACTGTTAAAATAGAAGAAAATCAAGGAGCGCAAGCAAGTTTGTATATAGCTGTGACAAATAAAATTTTAATTGCCAATATCCAAAAAAGTTATACAAGAATTCAAACGATTGCTCATGAATGTCTACATTCTATTCAAAGTAGAAAATTATTATTATTTAATTTTATTTTTTCTAATATTTACTTAATTTATTTTGTTGCAATATGTGGTCTACTTATTTTTAAGGTACTACCAAATAAGATGATGTTTGTTGTTATTTTTTTAATATTAAGTATGGTTTATTATATGGTGAGAGTTTTTTTAGAAAATGATGCCATGATTAAGGCTAGGTTTTTAGCTAAAGAATATATGGAAGAAAAAAATCTATCTTCAAATGAGGAAATTCAAAATTTGGTAAATGGTTTTGATAAGATTAATACAGTAGGGATTAAGTGTATTAATTATTATTTCTTTTTACAAATTATGATAAAGTTAATCATACTGATTACGTTATGTTTTGTTTTTTAAGAAATGTTTATAAACCCAAATAAAAAGTCTAATATATTAATTATATTAGACTTTTTTTGAGGTTAAATCTTACTAAAGGTCAATGTTTTTAGGGGGAGAATCTTGTAATAATAAGTTTAAAATTTGAGGATAAATATTAGTTGCATGTAGTTTCCAATTATCTACAATTCGTTTAGCCATATCTCTAGAACCAGCAAAAGTTTTTACTTCAAAAATAGTTTCATTATTTTCAACAATTTTACATTTTATAGTGTATTCATTTTCGCTTTTGGGAATGAATTCAGCAATAACAGAAGATTCCTCTTCTATGGTAGGAAATTCTTTAGCAAAAATATTATCTGCTTTTAATTTCATAATTCCTGGTAGTACATCTTTGGTAAGAATATATGCGTTTTTTCCTTTAGAGGTAATTTTTATAACAGGTTCATCTTCTTTTGTGTAAGTACCTACTAAATTGGAATCTATTAAATCTGTTAATACTTGTTTAAAATAAAAATAATTGGCATCATTAATGGAGGTAATAATTTTAAACAAGTTGTCTTGTCTGATTTCACCTTTAATGAGATTTAATAGATATAAGATTAGTACCTTATTTTCGGCCAAAGTAGTAGCATTATCTGAATTTGAACTCATCTTCAATAGATCTCCTTACTTGGTTTTTTAGCAATTATATCATAGATTATGGAAAAAGTAAAATGAAAATCTTGAAAATCTCTAAAATCATGATATAATTAGATACATAAAGGGAGGAGAGAGGTAAGATGAAAAAAAGAAAAGTTGTTTTAGTAGGAACTGGGTTTGTAGGAATGAGTATGGCATATTCTATGCTAAATAGTGGAGGAATTGAAGAATTAATTTTAATCGATATTGATAAAGAAAAAACAAAAGGGGAAGAAATGGATTTATCACATGGTTTGCCATATGCACCACAAAAAATGGTCATTAAAGCAGGTGATTATGATGAATGTAAAGATGCACAAGTGGTAGTTATAACAGCTGGAGTAGCGCAAAAACCAGGTCAAACAAGGTTAGAATTAGCAGAAGTAAATACTAAAATTATGAAACAAATTACGAATTCAATTATGGCAAGTGGATTTAATGGAAACATTGTAGTAGCAAGCAATCCAGTAGATTTAATGGCATATGTAGTTTGGAAAGTATCTGGTTTACCAAAAAGTAAGGTAATTGGTTCGGGAACGGTATTAGATACGGCAAGACTTCGTTATTTAATGGCAGATTATTTGAAAGTTTCAAGTAAAAATATTCATGCTTATATTATGGGAGAACATGGCGATTCTTCATTTGTGCCTTGGGATCATGCTTATGTTGGATGTAAAAGGGTAAAAGATATTATGAAAGATGGTAAACACCCAATGGAAGATTTAAAGAAAATACATGAAGGAGTAGTAAATGCTGCCTATGATATTATTGAAAAGAAAAAAGCCACTTACTATGGTATTGGAATGGCGTTAAACAGATTAGTTAGAGCGATTATTGATAATGAAAATTCTATTTTAACAGTTTCTACTTATTTAGAAAATGAGTATGGTCAAAATGGTGTTTATATTGGTGTACCAGCTATTATTAATCGAAATGGAGTAAGAGAAATTATACAGCTAAACTTGAATGAATATGAACAAGAGAAATTAGATAATAGCTGTAAACTAATGAAAGAGATGAGAGAAAAATCAATTGAAAAACTTATAAATGAATAAAAAAATACAATTTTATTTTAAAGTGAACCTCAATTATTAGGCAAAAAATAGTTTAATAATTGGGGATTATTTTATGTAAAAAGGAAGATACTTAATTGAATGAATTATGATTAAAACATTGAAAACATATAAATTGTTATGGTATAAATATATAAAAATAAACTTACAAACAAAAGAAGGAGGAAAAATGAAAAAAGGAACAAAGAATAAGCGGAATTACACTAATAGCATTGATAATTACGATTATAGTATTATTAATTTTAGCTACAATTAGTATTCTAACATTAACAGGTGATAATGGGATTTTAAGTAACGCAAGTAAGGCAAAAGAAGAGACATTATTAGCAGAAATTAAAGAAAAAGTGAATTTAATGTTAGCAGATTATCAAATTGAAAAAATGGATCATCAAGAATTAGAATTATTAGAATATTTTAAAGAAAAGAAAGCAAAGGAAGAAATAGATGATGTAATAGAAAATCAAGAAGGAAATATTGAAGTGACAATTGATGGATATATTGTAATTATTGCTCAAGATAATTTAACAATAATAGACATTAGAAATGCTGATTATATGATAGGAACTTATAGAATAAAAGGATATAATCAAGAAAAAAATGTGATAGAAATAGCAGTCATTTTTAAAAGTGATACCAATATAAAAACAGTAATATGTCCCAATAATGAAACAAAAACATATTCTGAAAAAGAAATAGAAGTGGATTATGAAGTAATAGATGGAAAACGATATGAATTTATAGTAGAAACCGAGAATAAAAGACTAAAATATAGGATACAAACAAAAGGGACTACAGTTGGAAATAAGGTGAATTCAAAAGAAACATTAGAAGAAGTTGCACAATTAGTAAATTTGGGATGTAATTATGAGAATAAAACTATTACAATGGGAACGAATATCGATTTAAAAGGTAGTGAAGATAGTCAATGGATTCCAATAGGAAACGAAACCAATAAATTTAAAGGAACATTTGATGGAAGTAATAAGATTATTACAAATCTTTATATAAATTCTAATGAAAATAATCAAGCTTTATTTGGGGCAAATTCAGGTACGATAAAAAATATAACGATAGCAGATAGTACTATCAAATCAACTAAAGGATATACAGCAGGGATTGTAGCTTATAATGACACAACAGGCATAGTTGAGAATGTTCATAATCAATCTTGTAATATTATAGTAGATAGTTCAACTGGGGCGATGAGTGATACAATTGCTGGTGGAATATGTGCAGTTAATTATGGTGTGGTAAAAAAATGTTCAAACAATGCCGATATTTCATGTAATACGAAAGGAGTACCTCATAATTCTTGTGCAGGAGGAATTGTAGGAAGTGCAATTGATATCAATCAATGTGAGATTTTAGAATGCTATAATACAGGAGATATTACAGCAACTTCTGATAGTAGGTGTGGCTATTCTGGAGGTATTATTGGAATGTCAGGAATAGAAAAATTATGGATTAAAAATTGTTATAATACAGGTAAAATTGTCAGTAAAGGGATAAGTGGAGGAGTGTTTTTTTATAAATATTCTAGTTCTGGAGGAATTGTAGGATATATAGATAAGAATTTAGAGTGTTCTTACTGCTATAATATAGGTAAAATAGAAGCACAACAAGATTATGGAGGGATTTTGGGATGTGATGGACGTAATAATGGACATGGGGGAGGAACTTTAGCACAATTTACAAATCTTTATTATTTAGATACATCAGCTGATTATATTGTAGGAAATTCCAATCATGATGAAACAGGAAAATTGAGTGAAAATAGTATGAAGGGGAATGTGTTGTTGGATAATTTGAATGATAATTGGACACAATCAAAGGATTTAAATGATGGTTATCCAGTTTTAAGTTGGCAAGTGAAAGAATAAAAGGGTAAAGAATAATAAAATTAGAAAGATTAATGTTTCTAATTTTATTATTTTTTAATTCTTATCTTGTTGACTTAGTTACATTGAAATTTTGATCAATATTTATCTATCAAGGGTTTAGGCAAATTAGTTGTTTCCTAAGTCTGTAACCCAAAATATGTTACAGATCATTGAGAATAAATTAGATGATTCAAAGACTAAAATAACAATATTGATTCGGATTTTTGGTTACCCTACATGACGCTAAGAAATATTAAAAATACAGCTGAACGATACCCGAAAACAGGATCCTTTCAGTTGTATTTTAAATATTTCTAAAGCTATTTCGGTCACATTCAAATCCGAACAATATTGTTATTCTAGTCTTTTGTAATTTTAAATGTTGTTGGTGAACTGT
>JAAWGB010000079.1 GCA_022795075.1 Clostridia bacterium
TATTGGAATACCGGAGGAGGAACAGGATAAGATTTTTGAGCGGTTTTACCGGGTGGATAAGGCACGTTCACGGGTAACCGGAGGCAGCGGGTTAGGCAAATGGATAGCATAGAAAGAGAAGAAAGAAGAAAAATGGATGGTTCAGTAGAAGCATTAAAAGTTTTTGCTCGGATGGTATAAAGAAAATAAATAGTATTGAACTAGATAGGTTAATAAAAAGTAGAAGATATAGGAGAAAAAGTTGTGGAGTTATGGGAAGTATTAGATGATAAAGGAAATCCAACTGGTGAAATAATGGAAAAATATGATAAGCGTGTTTTTGAAAGAGGATTCTATCATCTTGGAACTGATGTATGGATAATAAATAGTGACAATAAGATACTAATTCAGAAAAGATCTGAAAATAAAAAATTAGAACCTAATGTTTGGGCAATGACAGGAGGTTCTGTTATGGTAGGAGAAAATTCTTTAGAAACAATTGTTAGAGAAGCCAAAGAAGAATTAGATATAGAAATAGATCCAAATAAATTAGAATTAGTGACAAAATTTAAGACAGGAAATGTTTGGATTGAAACATATATACTAAAAAATGATTATGATATAGCAAAAATGAAATTTCAAAAAGAAGAAGTGTCTGATGCTAAATGGGTAACTTGGAATGAAATTGATGAATTAGTAAAAAAGGGAATGTTTATAAAACATAGATGGGAATTTGTAAAAGAAATTTTAAAAGAATTTAGTAACAAGTAAAAAAGAAAGGATAATAAGAAATGAAAATAGGGAAAGATTATATAGGAGTAGGCGTAGGGGCATTTATTGTGAATGATAAGAATGAATTATTATTACAAAAAAGAGCGCTACCAGCTGAAAAAGACCATTGGTGCATACCAGGTGGAAGAGTAGAAATGTTTGAAACATTAGAACATGCAGTTATTAGAGAAACGAAAGAAGAAACGGATTTGGATATAAAAGTAATAAAATTAATGGGAGTTTGTGATCATATTATTAAAGATGAAAATGCTCATTGGGTAGCAATGAGTTATTTATGCAAAATAGAAAGTGGAACTCCTAAAATAATGGAACCAAACAAAGCTTTAGATATGAAATGGTTTAACTTAAATGAACTACCAAAGAAATTGACAATTACAACTAAAAAGGCAATATCAGATTACAAAAGAATGTTAGAGAAAAGTTAGTTAGACAGGAAATAGATTAGAAAAAAATAGGAAAATTTAGAAAGAGGAAAATAAATGAATCAAAAAGAGGTAATAAAATATAGTTTGAGTTTGCCAAATACTTATGAAGATTATCCTTTTCCAAAAGATAATAATTCTATAACAATGAAACACAAAGAAAATAAAAAATGGTTTGCTTTAGTTATGAATGTAAAAGATAAAATATATCTGAATGTAAAAACAGATCCAAGTTATTCAGAACTATTGCGAAGTTCCTATGACTATATAATACCAGCCTATCATATGAATAAGGAACATTGGAACACAATTATTATTAGTAATAAAGTAGATGATTCTTTAGTAAAAGAATTAATTGAACAAAGTTATGAATTGACAAAAAAATAGTATATTATACAAAAAATTATTATTAAATATTGTAAAAAATATATTTTTTGATAATATATGATTGGAAAATGAAGAATTAAAAAAGTTAGAAGTAAAAATACGAAAATAAGTAATATTATAGTAGCAACAATAGGAATAACATTAGTTATTGGAATAATTGCTTATAAAAAGTATAAAAAATATAATTTCTTAAAATAAATGTGATATAGATATTCCATTCTTATAAGAAGTGATGTATAATTTAATAGAATTAAATAGGAGTAAAAATAAGAAAGGAATGGTGTAAAAATGGCAACAATAATTGATGGAAAAACACTGGCAAAAAAGATAAGAGAAAATTTAAAAGTAGAATGTGAAGAATTAAAAAAACAAAATATTCATCCTAAATTAGCAGTAATTATGGTAGGAAATAATCCAGCATCAAAAGTATATGTAAAAAATAAAAGTAGAGCTTGTGATGAGATAGGAATTGAATATGAAGAACATCTTTTAGAAGAAACAACTAGTCAACAAGAATTAAATGAATTAATTGAAAAGTTAAATTATGAAAAACAAGTAAATGGAATTTTGTTACAAAGTCCATTACCAGAACATTTAGATATTAATCGAGCATTTAAAGCAATTTCTTATCGTAAAGATGTAGATGGATTTACACCATCTAGTGTAGGAAAATTGGTTATGGGAGGAGATACTTTTATTTCTTGTACACCTTATGGTGTTATGAAGATGTTTGAAGAATATAACATAGATTTAACTGGAAAAAATGTTGTTATTATTGGAAGAAGTAATATTGTTGGAAAGCCATTATCACAATGTTGTTTAGCACAAAATGCAACAGTTACCATTTGTCATTCTAAAACAAAAGAATTAAAAGAACATACCAAAAGAGCCGATATTTTAATTGCGGCCATTGGAAAAGCAAAATTTGTAACAAAAGATATGGTAAAAGAAGGTGCAGTTGTTATTGATGTGGGAATTAATAGAAATGAAGAAGGAAAATTGGTTGGAGATGTAGATTTTGAAAAAGTAAAAGAAATAGCAAGTTATATTACACCAGTTCCAGGAGGAGTAGGTCCAATGACAATTGCTATGTTGATGAATAATGTAATAAAAGCAGCCAAAGAACAAAATAATGAAAACTCAACATTTTAGACAAAAATTGGTCACAATTAAGAAATAAAATAGAGGAAATTTTAGGGGAATTATAGATTATAATTTTCCTATTTTTTATATAGAAAAAATAAAAAGTTATGTAAAAAAGGAGAATAGATGGCAGATTTAGAAAAAAAGAAATATTGGATATGGCTATCGTTAATTCCAAATTTAGGAAGTACCACTATACAAAAATTGTTAAAATTATATAAAAATCCAGAAGTAATTTTTCAACTCACAAAAAAAGAATTAAGTTTGATAAAAGGAATAGGTTCAAAAACAATAGAAAATATGTTGGATAAACATATGAAAGAAAATCTAAATCAACACATACAGTATATGATAGAAAATAAGATTGATATAATTTCTATTTATGATGAAAATTATCCACCAATATTAAAAAAAATTTATAACCCTCCAATTAGTTTATATAGTAAAGGAGATACAAGTATTTTGAAGAATCCATCTATGGCTATTATAGGATGTAGGGAGGGAAGTGAATATGGAAAAAAAGCTGCCAAATATTTTTCTTATCATGTCGTACAAAAAGGATTGAATGTGGTGAGTGGATTGGCAAAAGGAGTGGATAGTTATGCACATATAGGGGCTCTTTGTGGACAAATGAATGCTTATTCACATGTGGACAAAGTTCAAAATTGTGTAAACTGTGGAAAAACTATTGCTATTGTAGGAAATGGTTTAGATACGATATATCCAAAAGAAAATGAAAGATTAGAAAATCAAATTATCGAAAATGGTGGTGTAATTTTATCAGAATATCCACTTAATACCAAACCAGAAAAAATGAATTTTCCAGCAAGAAATAGAATTATTAGTGGAATTAGTAAAGCAATTCTTGTAGTGGAGGCAAAGGAAAAAAGTGGTACAATGCTTACAGTAGATTTTGCATTAGAACAGGGAAGAGATGTATTTGTTGTACCAGGAAACATTAATTCAATTAATTCTGTAGGAACCAATCGATTAATTCAACAGGGGGCAAAGTTAGTTGCTAATTATCATGATTTATTTATGTAAAATATATTTTTAATCTGAAACAACATAAATGAATTAAGGACTTCTAAAAATTCTCCTATATGTACAGTTATTCCATTAACTACAAAAAGACTACAAGACGGCTTTTGGTTTCATATTGATTTAGAAGAAGTTGACTCGACTGTTTTAACTGAACAATTAAAAGTTGTTAGTAAAATAAGGATTACAGATCCTTATAGAAAAAAGGGAAAGCTAGTTGTTATTACAAAAGATGACTGGAATCAAATTAATTTACAACTTGAAAGTCTATATAGGCTAAGACCAATAAAAGATGAATAAAATTTTGAATTTTGCTTGATTTCTGCTATGGAATAGTTTATAATTAAATTAATAAAACATTAGTGTCCGTTCTGAAAAGAACGTAATCATTATAATCCGATAGCTCAAAAAGCTATCGTTTTTTATTGCATATAATTTTGAATTTTTCATATACTATTATTACATTAGTGTTCATAGCTTTATGCTATGTTAGTCATTAGTAAAAGGAGAAAATCTATAACATTGATTCTCTCCTTTATTGAATTAACTATTATTTAATTCATCCAACTCTTCAGTTACATTTTCCAAAGGATATCAGAAACTAAATTATAGTTAATATTTAGTTTATCACAATCTTCTTTAGATAATTCCTTCATTTCATTTGTAGTCATTGCCCAAGTAGTAAAACATATATTTTTCACACTATCTTTATAGGTATAATCTCTAGATACTACCATTGATAAAGGTAGGAGTAACTTTTGAAAACTCACATATAAATTCAATCCTTTGTTTTAGACATTCCTCAAATTCTAGTTCTTGCTTAATTATCTGCATATCAAACACCATCCTTTCATTTGGATGATTTTAATATTATTTTAAACAACAAAAAAATCAACCAAATTTTATTTTCTGATTGATTTCTATATCTATCTGTTCAATTTGGTTCGAACAGATACGTCGTTGGTGCCTTAGCAAAGGACGTATGCGAAAAATACCTTGCACAAAAGCACTCTATTATCCGTTTCAAAATCAGTTATAGCAATAGTTTCAAAGAAATGTATACCCACATTGGTGTTTTTTTGTCTATTTCAAGCCCTACTTTCTCAAACTCGTAACATTTCTGTAACATTTTGTCAGAACGCGTCCTGTATGGCAAGTCTGCTATTTCCCCATAAACAGCATAT
>JAAWGB010000015.1 GCA_022795075.1 Clostridia bacterium
AACCGTAACAATTGATAGTAAAACAAGTGCTTATGGAGATAGCTTAGTAGAATTAACAAGTGATGGAGCAGCAGATTTAGGAATTACCTTAACAACAACTGCAACATCAAGTTCAAATGTAGGAACCTATGCAATTACAGGAACAGCAACAAATAGCAACTACAATGTAAACTTTGTAAATGGAACCTATACAATTACACCAAGAGCAATCACAGTAAAAGCTGATGACAAAACAGGTGTAATTGGAGCAAGTATCAAAGAATTAACTTATACAATTACAGCAGGAAACTTAGTAAACGAAGCAGATATAACATTTAATGTAACAACAACAGCAACAGCAGGATCAGTAGCTGGAACTTACCCAATTGTAGTAACAGCAAGTCAAAATAATAACTATGATGTAACAACTCAAAATGGTACTTATACTATCACAGAAAAAATGAACCCAGAATACACAGTACCAACAGGATTAACAGCTAATTATGGAGATAAATTATCAAGTGTAGTATTACCAAAAGGATTTACATTTGAAGAAATGACAGCAGATACAACAGTAGGAAATGCAGGAAAGAATACCTTTAAGGTGACTTATACACCAGATGATACAGAAAACTACAATATTATTACAGGTATTGAAGTAATAATTGATGTTAAGAAAATAGCTTATGTATTACCATCAAGTGTAAAATTTGACAGCCTAGAAGTAGCATATGATGGACAAGAACATGTTATTACTGTAACAGGATTACCAACTGGTATTACAGCAACCTATGAAAATAATAAAGGAACAGCTAATGGAACTTACAACGCAGTTGCAACCTTCCACTTAAGTGAAGAATTGAGTAAAAATTACTCATCAGTAAGCCCAGCTAGAATGGAGGCTACATTGAAAATAGTAGGAATACAATCTATCAAACTTGAAAATGTGCCAACAGATATTTATTACGGACAAGATTTAAAAACAGCTTATGGAATTAAAGTAAAAGTAACAAAATCTAATGGAGAAGTAGAAACAATTAATTTAAGAGACTGTGATTTAGAAGGAAATACTTCAGCAACAGGAAAACAACCATTTACAGTAACTTATAAAGGACAATCAGCAACATTTGAAGTAATGATACATGACTATGTAAAAGCTATTACAACTACTTATAATGATGTAACTAATCCAAAATATCCATATGGACAAACAATTGATAGTAGTAAAGTTAAAGTACTTGGAACCTATGCTTCAGGAAAAATTGGAGATTTAACAGCAAAATCAACAATTACAAATGTTCCAACATCATTAACAAAAACAACTACTTACAATGCAAGTTATATAGATGAATTTAGCGGAAATCTTACAGCAACTAATACTTTAAATATGTACTTACCAAATGTTAATTACAGCATCAATGGAGAAGCAACAAAAGTATTAACACAAGGTGAAACAATTACAACTATGTTTGATGTAAAAGTTTTTGCAACAAACGGATATACTGTAAAAGTAAATGGAGTAGAAGTTCCATCAACAGGAAAAACATTAAGCGGAGAAGGAACTTATACAATCGAATTAAGTTTCAATGGAACTACATTAGTAAACGGAACAGTAGTAATTGAAAAAGAAAGAGAAGTAAGATGGACTTACTTAAGAAGTGCAGATAATTCAATTTATGGTATTGAATTTGTAGCAGAAGATGTTGAATTATTGAAAACAATACAAATAAATGAAGTTAGAGGTGAAAAAAGAAAATATACTATAACACCAGACCAATTAGTAAATAATAGATTTATATTTACAGGATCAAATGGTACATTTAATATGACATTTGTTACAATAGGTGGAAATAATGGAGGATCAGGTTCTAACTTTAAAGTTGTACCAATTCAATAACAATCTTATAAACTAGTATATAAGGACTGATGTGAATCAGTCCCTATATGCTAAAATAAACAAAAAATTTTATTAAGAGAGGTTACGTTCAATATGAAAAAAATATTATATGGAATTATTTTAATAGCAATAATTATAGTAGTAATAGTTGTTGTAATAAAAACAAATAATTCAAATGATATGAATAAAAATGAACAAAACATAGAAAGTGTAGTAACAAAAACTGTAGAAATAGAGGGGAAGAAGGCAAAATATACTTTATTAGAAAATGAAGATTCAACTATATATGGTATTCAATTTGAAAACACAGATTTGATGACAAAAATAGAGATCGTTAAAAGAGGTTCAATAGAAGATATAAAAAATTTGATAAAAAATGATAGTTATAAATTTACGACAGATGGTGTTTACAAATTAAAT
The DNA here is from genome assembly GCA_022795075.1 of Clostridia bacterium. GTDB lineage: Bacteria > Bacillota > Clostridia > TANB77 > CAG-508 > CAG-269. The sequence continues at coordinate 2,297 of JAAWGB010000015.1, forward strand.
ATAGAAACAGTAGATGGCACAAGAATTACTACTACTACGTTTAAAGTTGTTGCACAAAAATAATAAAATAATTAGAAGAATAGGGCTGATAGAAAATTACTTTATCAGCTCTTTCTTAAAATAAGATAAAAGAAGGGAATGGAAAAAATGGAAAAAGAAAAAAACTTAGGAAAAAAAATAGCTTACTTAGTTGTTGCTGCCATTGTTATAATAGTAGCAGTTGTTATGATTTATAAGAATAATGGGAATAATAATAATAATGACTCACTAAATGGAACCAATGTGGTAACCAATGAAGATACTCCGCAAGAAGCAGAGCAACAAGCACCTATTACACAAGGACCAGAAGATGAAACACAAGCAGGAGTAGGAGAACAAACAGACGAAGAAACACAAAATGTAGAATCTTCAGGAGTGGAAGAAGACACAAATGCAGGGGTACAAAATCCCGAATAACAAAAAATAAAAAATAACATCATAAGATATTTACAAAGAAAAATAAGTATGCTATAATTATTTCGATCGGAAAAAATGTCGAAATAATTTGGCGTATTTATTAATATCATAATAAAGAAGAAAAGAGGAATTTTTATTGAATACAAAGCGTTTTAGAAAAGGAAAACATAGAGGTCAAAAAGAAAATAAAAAATTCAGTAGCAGACAAATAAAATTTTTTTCGTTAATTCTAATAGTCATAATTTTGCTATTTGGAATTAGTAAATTCATAAAAGAATCAGACTTTATTGGAACAACAGAAGAAAAAAATTCACCACAAACACAGGTAGTAGATATTAATAACATACCAGATAAAATGGGAGGATATAAAGTACTAGGTGTACTTGTTATTGACAAGTTAGGGTTAGAAAAAAACATATTAGAAGAAACAACAGATGCATCATTAAATTTATCGGTTACCAAATTTTATGGACCAAATTTAAATGAAATAGGCAATTTTTGTATAACGGGACATAACTATAAAGACATTTTTGAATGTGCCAATGATTTAGCACTAGAAGATACCTTTTATGTAATTGACAAAGCCAATCGAGAAAAAGTTACGTATAAAATTTATGACAAATATACAGTTAATCCAACTGAACTAGATTGTCTAAGTCAAGAAACACAAGGGAAAAGAGAGATTACCCTTATCACCTGTAATCCAGGTGGAATTACAAGACTTATCGTAAAAGCACGAGAAGTTTAATCTCAAAATAAAAATTTTAAGGAGGAAGAAATGAAAAAGTCATTTTTTGGAATAGTAACTATCATGTTATTATTAGCAATGGTGTTGCCATTATCTGTAAATGCTGCAACATTATCAGTTGATAAATCTGAAATGAATGTAGGAGATATTGTAACAGTAGAGGTAACAACCAAACAAGATGTTGAATCAATTCAATTTGATTTACAATTTGATCATAGTAAATACGAATATGTAAATGATTCTGCAGCAAGTGATTTGGATACTACCGATTCAAATCTAATTGCTGACAATATGGTAAGAGTTTCTGCCTTTGATATGAATCAAGCAAAAGCAGATACAGTAACCATGAAATTTAAAGCAATAGCTGGAGGAAGTAGTGTTCCATTCAAAGTATTAGGAACAGTAGAAATTGGAGAAAATGGAGAAACATTTGATGCAACAGAAGTGCAAGTTAAACAAATAAAAGGAGAATCTACAGAGCTAAATAACAGTACACAATATCTAGATGGAAAAGGACAAGCAATTACAAGACTTCCTCAAACAGGAGGAAAAAATCTAATTGGAATTTATGGACAATTAGTAGCTGGTAAAAATGTAGTAACTTATGCTTTACCATATAGTGATGATACTCTTTCTATTGCTGATATTAAAGCACAATTTGGAACAGGAATAGAAATTACAGGAGCAGACAATGACATTGTAGGTACAGGAAAAGAATTTTCTATAGGTAGTGCTACCTATACAATTGTTATTTATGGTGACGTAAATGGAGACGGAAGAGTAACAACAGCAGATGCTTTAAAAACAAGAAAAAGTGAAGAAGGAAAAGTAGCAACAGATGCTTTTGAACAAGAAGCATTAGATGTTGTAAAAGCACCAGGAAAAGATAATGGAGAAAATACAGCAAATGCGTTAGCACAACAAGCATTTATATTAAGAAAACAATATGGAACACAAGAACAAACTATTATTGATGAATATCCAGAAAAAGCAGAAAAAGACTTAATCAAAGGTATTGCTGGAACCGAACAAGCAGCTAATAACAAATATCGTTATGAAGATATTGCAGTAGCAGATGTAGTTTCTGTAGCTGGTAGTGATGCTATCACAGAAGATATTTTAAGTTATGAAATAAAATTAAATGGAGCTATTGTTGATAAAAATAGTAAAACAGCACAAGTAGATTATATTGACAATGGTAATGGTAATTTCTCAATATCATTATATGCAGCAAAAGCAGGAAACTACGAAGTAACACCAATTATAGCAGGTGTAAATGTAGAAGGTGGAATACAAAGAGGAAATACCTATTTAGTAGAAGTAGCTGAAAGTAACGAAATAACAGGATTTAAACTAAAAGAAGGTTCAACTGAAATTACAGGAAAAGTTCAAGTAAGAGTTGGAAAACAAAAAGAATTAAATGTTGAATTTATACATGAATATACAGATACAAAATTTGGTACGACTCCAGAACCATTTGTTATTACAGATGTTGATAGCAATAAAGTAAATATTACAGCAGATAGTACTTATTTTGCACCTGAAACAGCTTTTGCTAATAATGTACTTACTGTAAAACCACAAAGTCAAGTAGGAAATGCTACTTTAACATTAGCGATAGATAATGTTTCAAAAGCAGTTAATGTAGAAATTCAAGCAGAAGCAAGAATAGCAGGAATTTCATTAAATGGAACAAAACTTACTGATAATACATCAGTAGAAACGCTTAATATATACAAAGATACTAATTATATTGCATCTGATAAAACAGTAAAAAAAGTAGAAAAAATTCAGAATACAGAAGGAACACTAGTAGATAGTGTATTTACAATATTACCAATAGCATTTGTAGACGAAGATGGTGATATTAGAAATACAGTTAAGAGAGAAGATATTGAAGATAATATTTATGAAACATTAGATCCACGTAATCATTATGATCTTGATATTAACTATTATGCTTTAAATGACAAAAATGAATATGAAGCAAAAACCAATGTAAAAGATAGAATTGATGCTATTGGAGTAGCATTAACATTAGAACTTGAAGAAGGTTGGTTAGAATATGTAAATGAAGGTTTAACAATTGAATTTAATACACTAAATGGTACAAAAGCTATAACCATGCCAGTAAAAGTATTTGAAAAAGGTGTTGAAGTAACAACAGAAGCTCCTTTAGCAGATGAACCAACTCAAGACGCACCAACTCAAGAACCAACTACTCCAGATGTAGATAATAGTAATAATACAGGAGATGTTAACAAAGAACCAGTAGAAGATGAAAATGAAACACCTTCTACCAGTGGAAAACCACAAGAACCAAGTGATGACAAAGAAGAAACAGACGTTCCAAATGAAGGAACCAATGAAGGTGATGATACAACTGGAGGAGATAACAATAACACAGATACAGATAATCCAGAAAACTCAACAAGACCTCAACCATCACCAGATGATGATACAGAAGGACCAACTGAAGAAGATAACAGTGGTTCAGTAGTAGTAGAAGAAGAAAATTAAAAAATTATCTTTAACTAAAAAAGTCAGCTGTACTAAAATACAGTTGACTTTTTACTTTAGTTTCAATATTTTGGGACAGAAGAAAATATTTAAGTTAACTATTTATAAAGTAAAGTGATCTTGTTTCCCGTTTTTTCAATAAACCCCTCTTCTTTTAAGAGTTTTAGTTCTCTCATCATGGCACTTCTATCAACACTTAAATAGTCTGCCAAATCTGTTAAAGAAAAAGGCAAAGAGAAACTTTTATTTAATGTTCTAGTTGATAACATGGTAAAGTAACCAATTAATTTGTCACGGGTAGAGCGTTTGGTGAGCAATTCAATTCTCATGTTTAAATCAGTGACTTTGCTTAAAATTAATTCTGGCAAGTCTTCGGAAAGCTTTTGGTGAAATTTACAACTATTTTTACATTTGCTGTGAATATCATTATAACTATAAAAAAGAACTTCGCATTTTTCTCGTGCTTCTACTAGTAATTCGTTATTAGTTGTAATGGTATAAAATACTTCTCCAAATACATCGTTTTTTGAAAAATGTTCAACAATAGTTCTGTTTCCATTTAAGTCGTAGCGAACTAAATCAGCATTACCACTTACTAAAATACAAAATTGATTTCTCTTTTTGATGTAACTGGTTATGATTTCATTTTTTAAAAAAGATTTTTTTTGAGTTTTTTGACAACTATGTTCAAAGTTGCTAATAAATTCTTCAATATTAAAATTAAGATCCATTTTTCATTCCTTTTTTATATTTTTTAATTTAAATGTTACAGTTTACTGAAAATAAGTTAAATGATAAATTTATTCATTAATCATATTATACAATAAAAAAGTTGCAAATGCAACATGATCAATGTAACATGTTTGTAATGTAAATGTAATGTTTGATCAAATATACTAGGCTAGCATCATTCAAATTGATTGCAAATAATTTGTTGCTTTTACAACAGAAAAACAAAAATTTTAAGTTATAATAAAAACATACTAAAAATTAGAGGAGAGGGAAAAGATGAAAATTATAAAAAGAGATGGACGAGCAGTAGATTATGATAGAGAAAAAATAAAAGTAGCAATTGAAAAGGCAAATGTAGAAGTAAGACCAAAGGAAAAAGCTAGCAAAGAAGAAATTAAAAATATTGTCCAATACATCGAAGAACTTGGCAAAAAAAGAATGCTAGTAGAAGATATTCAAGATATTATTGAACAACAATTAATGGAAATTGGAAAATATGAATTATCCAAAAAATACATTGTATATCGTTATACAAGAGCATTAGTAAGAAAACAAAATACAACAGATGAATCAATCTTGGGTTTAATTAGAAATGAAAACAAAGAATTAGCAGAAGAAAATTCAAATAAAAATACCTTATTAGCCTCTACTCAAAGAGATTATATTGCAGGGGAAGTATCAAGAGATTTAACCAAAAGATTATTATTACCAGAAAAAATAGTAAAAGCAGATGAAGAAGGTGTGTTACATTTTCATGATGCAGATTATTTTGTACAACCAATCTTTAATTGCTGTTTAATTAATATATCTGATATGTTAGACAAGGGAACCGTTATGAATGGAAAGATGATAGAAAGTCCAAAGAGTTTCCAAGTAGCATGTACCATTACAACTCAAATTATTGCAGCAGTAGCAAGTAATCAATATGGTGGACAATCTGTAGACTTAAAGCATTTAGGAAAATACTTAAGAAAAAGTTATAATAAATTTAAAGCAGAGATGCAACAAAAATATGAAGGAAAATTAACAGAAGATGTAATAGAAAATATTGTACAAGATAGACTAAAAGCAGAGTTAAAAGCAGGTGTACAAACTATTCAATATCAAATAAATACTTTAATGACAACCAATGGACAATCACCATTTGTAACTTTATTCTTGCATTTAGAAAAAGATGACCCATATATTAAAGAAAATGCTATGATAATTGAAGAAGTATTAAAACAAAGAGAACAAGGCATTAAAAATGACAAAGGAGTTTATGTAACACCAGCTTTTCCAAAACTAGTATATGTGTTAGATGAATTTAATAATTTAACAGGTGGAGAATATGATTATTTAACGAAATTGGCAGTAAAATGTTCAGCTAAAAGGATGTATCCAGATTATATATCTGCTAAAAAAATGCGTGAAAATTATGAAGGAAATGTGTTTAGTCCAATGGGATGTAGAAGTTTCCTATCTACTTGGAAAGATGAAAATGGAAATCCTCAATTTGAAGGAAGATTTAATCAAGGGGTAGTAAGTATCAATTTACCACAAATAGGAATTGTAGCAGATGGAAATGAAGAAAAGTTTTGGAAAGAATTAGAAGAAAGATTAGAACTTTGTAAAGAAGCTTTAATGTGTAGACATTATGCTTTATTGGGAACCAAATCAGACATTAGCCCAATCCATTGGCAATATGGAGCAATTGCACGTTTAGAAAAAGAAGAAACGATAGATAAATTACTATATGGAGGATATTCTACAATTTCTTTAGGATATATTGGATTATATGAAGTAACCAAACTTATGACAGGAGAATCACAAACATCTGAAAAAGGACATCAATTTGCACAAAAATTGATGAAACATTTAAGAGCAACAACTGACAAATGGAAGAAAGAAACCAATATTGGATTTGCCTTATATGGAACTCCAGCAGAAAGCTTGTGTTATAAATTTGCAAGAATTGATAAAGAAAAATTTGGTACAATCAAAGACATAACAGACAAAGGATATTATACCAATTCTTATCATGTGGATGTAAGAGAAAAAATAGATGCTTTTGACAAACTAACCTTTGAAAGCGAATTCCAAAAAATATCATCAGGAGGTTCAATCTCATATATAGAGATTCCAAATATGGGAAAAAATATAGATGCTTTAGAAACACTTGTAAAATTCATTTATGATAACATACAATATGCAGAATTTAATACAAAATCAGATTTTTGTCATGAATGTGGATTTGATGGAGAAATTATCATTAACAAAGATAATGAATGGGAATGCCCAAACTGTGGTAACAAAGACCATAACAAAATGACAGTAGTAAGAAGAACTTGTGGTTATTTGGGAGAAAACTTTTGGAATGTTGGAAAAACAAAAGAAATTAGACAAAGAGTTATGCACTTGTAAATAAAAAAGGGGGGCAATTGGGGACGGTTCTTAATTGCTCCTTTTTGATATAAAAAATAAAATATTTCTAATTACACATAAAAAAGGGGAGCAATTAAGAACCGTCCCCAATTGCCCCCTTTTTTTCTCCAATTCTACCAATTAATTGTTCACGACATTTATTTTCGAAATCATCGTTTAAAGCTTCTAAAATGATGTTTTCATCATATTTTCGGTTAAGACAATATTGAATAATGTAGTCAGCAAGTTTTGGGTTTTTAGAAAGTAAAGGTCCATGTAAATAGGTGGCGATTACGTTTTTGGTAAAAAAGCCTTCTTGTGTGTCATTAAATTGATTGCCATTTCCTAATAATACAGTACCAAAAGGTTTAGTAATATTAAAGGTTTGTCCACCATGATTTTCGAATCCTATGATTTTTGTTTTTTGATTGTTTAATTCTGTTTCAATTACAATGTTTCCAATACATCTTTTTTTTCTGTCGTTACTTGCTTCTGTGTAATAGTCAAAGATTTCTAACCCCTTTATGATGTTACCTTCTGCATCTTTGTAGTACTTTCCAAATAATTGGTAAGAGCCACAAATTAATAGAAAGAATACACCAGCATCAAGGGCTTCTTGAATAGAGGATTTGTATTGGGCTAAATCTTGTGCTAAGATATTTTGTTCTTGGTCAGCTCCTCCACCTGCAAATATTAGGTCATAATTTTTAAAGTTAGGTGGTGTATCGCCAATTGAATAGGGTTCAATTGTGGCTTTGAAACCACGCTGTTCTATTCGGTAACGTAATATTTGAATGTTACCATAATCACCATATAGTTCTAATATGTCTGGATATAAATATAATATTTTTAATTCTTTCATTTTTTTATTTCCTTTTTTATTTTTCATTTTCATATTGTAGGGGTTGTAATTGCTTTTTAGATGTATTTAATTTCTTTTTAATTTCAAGATTTCATTTCTAGTTGGTTGTAAAGATGTATAGTTTGCAATTACATATTTTTTGATATTGTTTTGGTAAAAATTTTTAACGGCTTCTGATAAGTCTAAATAGGGTTCTATTTTTTCAATAGGATAACCAGCTGTCTTAATACGAATGGCTATATCATAGGCACGAGTTCCTGCAGTAATAATTCTAGTTACATGGTTTAATTCTTCAAAGTTGATATCCCAAATCCAAGATACGTCACGTCCATCTGCCAGGTTATCGTTTAAAACAAATAGTAATTCTTTTTCGTTTTTATCTTCGTTTAGAATACGTAAACTTACATTGGCTCCTGTTGGATTTTTGGCTAAGTTTATAATGGTTGGAATTTCATTGACTTCGATTTCTTCTAATCGACCATTGTTTAAGGTAAAGGTTGATAGTGCTTTTTGGATAATTTTGGTATCAATTTGATAAAGGCGACAACACGCTATTACAGCAACAAAATTGTAAATATTATAGATACTGTTAAATTGAATATTATAGGTAGTTTCATCAATTAAAAAGGTTCGATTGTTTAAGTCTACATGGCTGGCTAATTGATAAATTTCGTTATCTCCATAATTACAGTTTGGGCATTTGAATTTTCCAATGTGAGAATATTGATAATATTCATATTCAATACGTGTGTTGCAAAATGGACAGAATTTTCCTTCTCCAGCTTCTTTCATGGTTGTTGTTGCATGGTCATATTTTTCAACACTAAAGTAATATACATTGGTGTTTTCTGGATTGGCTTGTCCGAAGTCTTGCTACATTTGGATCATCATTGTTTAGAATTAGGTTTCCTTGATAAGTTTTTAAAAATTCTTGAATTCTTAAAATTAAGGATTCGACTTCTCCATTTCTGTCTAATTGGTCACGAAAAAAGTCAAGAATTACTAAAGTGTCCAGTTTTAGGTCTTTGAAAATAACTGGTACATAGCCTTCATCTACTTCAAAGACTAAATAGTCTGCTTGGATTTTTCCTGTTAAGGAACAATGTTTTAAAAGGGTAGATAATATACCTGTTTCCATATTGTTTCCTTCTACATTACTGATGACTTTTTTACCAGCTGTTTGGAAAACATGACCGAATGGCGTTATTTGTCATAGTTTTTCCATTGGTGGCAGTTACTGCTAGAATGGGACATTCTATTTTAAAATATTGAAATAAGTTTGGGTTCCAATCATAGGCTATTTTTCCTAAAAAGTTTCCGCCATTTTTTCTAGCAATTTTTAAGCCTAAGTGTAAGATTTTCATGGCTAATAAGATAAAAAAGTTTTTCATAGTTAGTCCTTTCACAATATATTGTTTAGTAAAAAAGCTAAACAAGTATTTATTTTATTGAATTTTGTTTTATTATAACATATGAAAAGGAAAATGTGAAATGTTTTCACTTTGAACTTTGTATAATTCTAATTTCTTAGTTTACTAAATTTTGATACTATTTTATTCTTTTTTACTAGTTTTCTATAATTTCATCAATAATTTTAAATAAATTATCATAATCTCTTTTTTCATCATCAAAATATACGCCTATAAAACCTGCACTTTTTGCAGAATCTACATTGTCTTGTTTATTATCTATAAAAATACATTCATTAGCATTTACATTTGCTTTTTGTGTAGCAATTTCAAATATTTTTGTTCCTTTTTTTGTACATTTGACATCTTCTGAAATTATAATTGGATGAAAGATATTAAAATCCTTATTTTGTTTCATAATAATATTCATACGTTCAGTTGAATTATCTGTTATAATACCAACACGATATTTATTATTCAACTGTTTTGCATATTCTAACATTTTTGTATCAATCGGTGTATGGATAAATGATTCTTGTAACCAATTTGGATTAAATTCAAATCCAGCCTCTTCACAAATCAGTTTCCATACATCTTTTTCAGATAGTTTACCAGCATCTATTTTTTCATCAAATTGTTTTACTTTACTGAATAATTTTTGAGCATCTACTCCAATTTTTTGTGAAAAATAGTTACAATTTGTATAAGAGCCAGTTTTAGCGGTTGTTAAAACTCCATCAAAATCAAAAAAAATTTTCTTTATCATATACTGTTCCTCCTTTTTTTATAGTATATAATATATTGGAAAAAGAGTAAACCTATTATAAACTAAATTATTGACAATGTATATTTTTCGTGTTTTAATACAATAAAGATAAAATTTAAAGGAGATAATGTTAATGAATTATGAAAAATGTATCAATAAAATTATAGAATATGCAACAAACTTTTATGATACTTTAGATTTTGCACATAATATAGAGCATGGAAAAAGAGTTGTAAGAAATGCAGAAAAAATAGCTCAAATAGAAGGTGGAAATCTCTTTTTAATAGAGGCAGGTGCATGGTTACACCAATTTCATGACAAAATTGATGAAGTAAATAGCTTTATAAAAACATTAGATATTGATAATGAACTAAAGAATAAATTATACGAAATTGTAAAATGTAGACCTCAATATATGAATGATAATTCTTTATTGGAAAGTAAAATAGTATATGATGCAGACGCGATTGAAGTACTTAGTACTTATGGTATGATAAGAGAAGTAATTTGTAATGCAAAATGCAGAAATAAAGAATGGGAAAAATCAGTTGAAGATACTATCAAAGTACAAAAAAGATTTAAGGAAAAATTAAAAACTAAAACAGCACAAAAAATGTTAGAAAAGGATTTCGAAGTAATAGAAGAATTTTGGGAATTATATAAAAAATGGTCTTACCTATAATTGAAAAAAACAATAAAAATAAAAGGGAAAAAGAATGGAAAAGGCAATCGAATTTAATATTAGTAAGGAAGAATTAAAAAAATATTTAGAAGAATGTCTAACAGAAGAAAATATAGAGTATGAAATAAAAATGAAGGATAGATGGATTGAAAATTATAAAAATCCAATCAAATTATTTTGATAAGAATTGTTATAAATACAAATGAATGAGGTGGAATAATTGAATATTTTAAGACCACAAAATCTTACGATGCAAGAATTAAAAAAAGGATATTTAACAGATATTCGAGAAGAAGAAACAAGAAATTATTGTAATTTTGAAAACGAAGATGTAAATAATATAAATTTATATGAAGTTGAATTTAAACATTGTAGATTTAACAACATTTGTATGCAGAAAGGAAGATTAGAAAAACTAACATTTAAAGATGTTAGTTTTGAACAATGTAATTTTTCTAATACAGAATTGATAGAAACAACTTTTATTAGGTGTGAATTTAATAATTGTAAGCTTGCTGGATGTAATTTTGCAGAAAACAGGTTATACAATGTTGCCTATATAGAAACCAATGCAAGTTATATGAACGTATCAATAGCCAGCTTAGAAAACGTATTATTTAAAGATACAAGCTTGAAAAATAGTTACTTTCAAGAAAACAAAATAAAAAATATTTATTTTGACAATACAGACTTAACACAAGCAAGATTTTTTCATACAAGTTTGAAAGATATTGATTTATCCAATAGTAAAATAGAGAAAATAGCAATTTCACTAGAGGATGTAAAAGGTGCCATAATAGATTCGTTTCAAGCAATCGATTTATTATATTTGATAGGTGTAAAAGTAAAATAAAGAGCATGAATTAGGAAGAATGTTTATACAAAATATAAAACATTTTGTAAACTAAATGTTAAAAAAGTGCGAATTATTCACAAAAAAACGTCCTAAATTAAAAAACTGTGTTATAATGGTAATATAAAAAGAGAAAGAAGAGAAATATGAAAAATGAAAAAATTTTATTAAAAGACATACTGAAATTTAATGAATTGCGAAAAGAATATCCAGAAAGAAGAATTAAATTAAGATTTAATAAATATAAAGAATATGAAGATATAACCTATAACTTTGTTGAGTGGTATAAAGAAGATAAGGACGCAAAGAAATTTAAAGATAGTTTGCTAACGATATGGTCTCAAAAACAAAAACGTATTCAAGATAATGAAATTATTTTTCAATTTATAGAAATTATGCCACATAAATGGCTATTGGTAGACGTACATAAAATTATTGATACCCAAGGAAATATTGCGAAGGCCAAAACCCTAGCAGAATATACACCTTATTTTGGAAGATTAACAGTTGATTTTACAAATAGAGGTCAAAATTGGTTTTATACAAGTGAAAGTATAATAGATGATGTAGAAATTTGTGAAATTACTAAAAAGCATTATTTGGAACTAGAAGAAGAATTTAATGGTTATGAAAATGTATGTAAAAAATTTAAAGCTTTAAAACAAGTAATTGATGTTGAAACTTGGAAAAATGCTTTAAGTGCAGTATATGGTGTATATGTAATAACTGATATTCATACGGGGAAATTATATATTGGTTCAGCATATGGAGAAAATGGAATTTATGGTAGGTGGAAAACATATTTAACGTGTGGATTTGATAAAGAAGAAGTGGAAGATGTTGAATATCCCAATAAACAATTAAAACAATTAGTAAAACAAAAGGGAATGTCCTACCTAGAGGAAAATTTTCAATATTCCATTTTAGAAATTGCACCCAAAACGCAAATAGGAAAAGAAACGGTATTGCAAAGAGAAAGATATTGGAAGGAAGCATTAAAAAGTAGAGAATTTGGCTATAATGATAATTAAAATTTTAGGAAATTAAGAATAAGATAGCTTAGAAAGACTAGTGGAGGTGAGAAATGAAATATATTAATCGTCCCAATAAATTAGGAACCATCAAACTAACGAAAGATAATTATTATGTTGTATTAGATTTTGACAAAACGATAACGAATCAAGAAAGTTTGGATTCGTGGATGGCTTTAGTAGATTTTGACATATATGGAGAAAATTGCAAAAAAGATATCGAAAAATTAAATGCTAAATATGAACCATTTGAATTAGATTACACATTAGATGAAAAAGTAAAAGAAAAGTATATGAAAGAATGGTATCAAAAAAGTATGGATTTACTATATCGATATAAACTAACAAACTCCAATCTAAAAAAAGCTCTGCAAAAAGATACTTTAAACTTTAGAAAAGGAGCAAAAGATTTTTTACAAAAGTTGCAACAAGATAATATACCTGTTATTATATTATCAGCAGGAATTGGAAATGTAATAGAGGAATTTTTAAAAAAGCAAGAATGTTACACCAATAATATTTTTATTATTAGTAATTTTGTTTTATTTGAAAACGACCAAATGAAACCATTTACAGCACCGATTTTACATTCTATGAATAAAAGAATAGAAGGAAAATTGCTAGAACCATTGCAAAGAGCAATCAATCAAAAGCAATATGCAATTCTTTGTGGAGATATTATAGAAGATATACAAATGATAGCAAAAGAAAAATTAGAAAATACCATAACAATAGGATTTTTAAATAACAAAATAAAAGAAAATTTAGAAGTTTATCAAAAAAACTATGATATTGTATTAACAGATGAAGAAGCGTGTTTTCAAGAAGTAGAAAAAATAATATATTAAGTAAGTTATTGTTTGGAAGATGTTAAAAAAACAGTAATTTAGAGTAAGAAAGGAAGATTGATAAAATGAAGAAATTTGGCAATATTTTATGGGGAGTTGTGTTGATTGTAGTTGGCGTTATTTTTGGCTTAAATGCAATGGGATTGACACATATTAATATTTTTTTTAGAGGTTGGTGGACATTGTTTATAATTGTTCCAAGTTTTATTGAATTATTTAGAAGGTCCAATAAAATGTGGAGTTTTATATGGTTTTGTATTGGAATAGTTTTATTATTGTGTGCCCAAGGAATTTTATCTTTTGAGCTAGTAGGTAAATTAATTTTTCCATTTATTTTAGTTATGATAGGACTTAGCATTATTTTTAAAGATACTTTTAATCACAAAATAGCAGAAAAAATTAGAACTTTAAATAGTAACAAAAGGGAATTGGGAGAGTATTGTGCTACTTTTGGAGAACAAAAAAGTGACTTGTCAGGTGAAGAGTTTAAAGGAGCAAATTTAGATGCAGTCTTTGGAAGCGTTGATTTTGATATTTCAAAAGCTATTATTAAAAAGGATGAAGTAATCAATGCAAATGCTATTTTTGGTGGCGTTGAAATAAGAGTTCCAACAGGTGTAAATATTAAGGTAAAAGCAACCCCTATTTTTGGAGGTGTAGATAATAAAGCAAATGCACAATATAATGAAAGTTTACCAACTATTTATATTAATGCTGTAGCTCTATTTGGAGGTGTTGAGATAAAATGACATCTTTTCAAAAAATTATAAAATATGGAGCCATTGCTTTTGCTATTTATTTATGCTTTATGATTATTGGAATGACTGTTTTTGGAATAACAGCTATTTTTGGTATTAGTGCTAGTTTTAATATGTTAGGAAATAGAAATGATACAGCTATGTTAACCAAATGGGAACAAGAATATTCCAATATTAGTAGTATGAAAATTGATTTAAGCCTATGTAAATTAACAATTAAAAAAGGAAATACTTTAAAAGTTGATGTTTCAAATGTTTCAGATAAGTTTATTTGCGAAACAAAAGGAAATAGATTAATAATTGAAGATAAGAAAGTATATAAAGTTTTTTGGGATACACAAGATGTTGTTCCAGAAGTTATTATATATGTACCAGATAACATTGAATTTGAAGAAGTAAGTATTAAAACAGGTGTAAATGAAAGTTATATTGAATCTTTAAAAGCCAATAAAGTTGATATGGAAATGGGAGCAGGAAAATATAAAATTGACAAACTTTTAGCCAAAGATGCTAAAATAGAAACAGGGGCAGGAGAAACACTTATTAATCAAGCAGAAATAGAAGATTTGAAGTTAACTGGCGGAATTGGTAGATTAGTTTTAACGAGTAAAATTACAAAATCAGCTGATGTAGATTGTGGAGTTGGAAAAGTTGAACTTAATTTGATTGGCTTGTCAACTGACTATCAAGTAAAAACTCAAACAGGGTTAGGAAATTTTACAGTGGATGGTAAAAAGGTAAGACAAGACAATGGGGCAATTGGAAATGGAGATGTTTTAATTAAGGTTAATGCAGGAGTTGGTGAGACAACTGTTGATTTTATAGAATAAAATAAAAAGGAGAGAATAAAAATGAAAAAGATTGCTATTTTTGGTTCAACTGGTTCAATAGGAGATAGTACATTAAATGTTATTAGGGAAAATCCTAATTTATTTCAAGTAGTTACTTTGGTTGCAGGAAAAAATATTGCTAAATTAGAAGAACAAATTGAGGAATTTAATCCTAAAAATGTATATATAATGCAAAAAGAAAATGCTGAAAAATTAAAAGAAAAATACCCTAATTTACATATTTTTTATGGGGAAGAAGGAATGGAGGAAATTTCTCAATTAACAGATTTTGATATTAGCGTATCTGCTTTAGTTGGTATAGCAGGGTTACGACCAACTTATAATATGATAAAAAATGGTAAAACAGTTGCTTTGGCTAATAAAGAAGTATTGGTGGCAGGGGGGAAGCTTATTATGGATACTGCCAAAAAGTATGGTGCAACACTTCTAACAGTAGACAGTGAACATAGTGCTATTATGCAATGTTTGCAAGGAGAAAAACAAAATAAAATTGACAAAATTTTATTAACAGCATCTGGTGGACCATTTTTTGATCAGGAGATTACAGATGATATAACAGTTGAACAAGCATTAAATCACCCAACTTGGAAAATGGGTCCAAAAGTTACAATTGATTCTTCTACTATGATGAATAAAGGGTTTGAAGTAATTGAAGCAAAGTGGTTATTTGATGTGGATCTAAGTCAAATACAAGTGGTTGTACATAGAAAAAGTATTGTTCATTCTATGGTACAATTTCAAGATGGTACAATTATGGCTAATTTGGGTCCGAAATCCATGCAAATACCAATTGCTTATGCTTTAAATTATCCAAATCGTTTAGTAAATGGTATTGAAAAAATTGATTTATTTGAAATAGCTACATTGGTGTTTGAAAAACCAAATTTAGAAAAATTCCAATGTTTAAAATTAGCATTTGAAGCAATTGAGAAAGGTCATAGTTACCAAGTTGTTTTAAATGCTGCAAATGAAGTTTTGGTAGATGCTTTTTTAAATAAAAAGATTCCATATACCCAAATTCCAAAAGGAATTAAAAAGATGTTAGAAGACCATCAACCAATGGATTTAAATACAGTAGATGAGATTTTAGCTTTAGATGAAGAAATAAAAGAGAAAACAAGAAAGATGATTGTACAAAACTAAGGTTCTTCTATTAAATCACTCCAATATTTTTTAGGCATATATTGCATTTGGCATTTAGGGTTTTTTCTTTCCTTAATGGCAATTGTTTTAAAAAATGATTTCCATAGTTCCTGATATTTCTGTTCATTTTCAGAAATGTTAGGAATTTTTAGTTGAGTAGCATCTATTATTTTGTATTCTTTTCCATTATAAAGTAAACAAATGTTACGTGTTTTATCGTGTATCATAAAGTTTTGCGAAGGCAAGCGATTGATAAAGTGATGGGCCAAGGGTTCTAAGATGTTATTGTCTGGATGAATGCTGGCATAGTATAAATTATTTCCTACTTCTTGGAAACGAAGTAGTCCTTTTAGTCTATGACATTCTCCAAAGCTTCTTTTTTTCATACTCATGACTTTAAAAATATAGGAAATAGTTAGTCGATTGTTGATATTAGGTCCAATTTTAAATCCATCACATAAATATTTTAGTAGATTCATTTCTTTATCTTCTTCGTTAGATAGAAAGGCATAATAAGTAGTATAAAGCGTATGATAACTGATATTTTTTTCAATTCCAGTAAAGACTCGTTGGGATTTTTCAAAATCGGTTTCTATCCAAACTGGTGAATCTAAAAAGTTGGGATTGTAAGTATCTTGTGCACAAATTTTTTGTGGCATAGTTTTGGTAGAGTAACAATTAAATACAAGGCTTAAAAAACCAAATAAGGTTCCATCATATAGATAGGTTTTGTTTATAAACTTCCAGTTAGACATTTTATGGTATCCTCCTTTGTTGGTTGTAAGGTGTCAAAAATAGATAATTGTTCAAATTGTGGTAGGGGTAAGGTGTTTCGTTCTTGGTAAATTAGGTTGGTTTCGATAAAGTTGGGGTTAAAGGTAGTAATTTTATCGAAATATTTGCCTTTACAGGTAATAAAATATTTGGCTCTTTTTAAAACGACACCAAGGCTTTTTAAACTTTCAAAGTCTAAGCAGAATTCTCTTCTTGCTCGTATGATTTTTTTAGCTGAAATGACACCAATACCAGGAATGCGAAGTAAAGTAAAATAATTGGCTGTGTTAATTTCGATTGGAAATTTTTCAATGTTTCGAAGTGCCCAATCACATTTAGGATCTAAGATATGGTTAAAATTTGGATGGGCTTCATTTAGTAGTTCTTCTGCTTGAAAGCCATAGTAGCGAAGTAGCCAGTCTGCTTGATAAAGTCTATTTTCACGAAGTAGAGGTGGTGTTTCTAAGGTTGGTAAGTTTTTGTCTTGGTTAATGCTAATATAGGCTGAATAGTAAACTCTTTTTAATTTTAATTTTTGGTAGAGTCCTTCTGATAGTTTTAAGATTTTTAAATCACTTTCAGGTGTTGCTCCTACAATTAATTGTGTAGTTTGACCAGCAGGGACAAATTTTGGTTTATGTTTGCTTGTTTCTAGTTGATTATGTTTAATTCCAGTAGAAATATGAGTCATTGGTTCTAAAATGCCACTTTTTTCTTTTTGGGGGGCTAGTAATTTTAGACTATTATGGGAAGGTAATTCGATATTAATGCTAAGTCTATCAACTAAAATGCCTAGTTTGTCTATTAATTCTTTGCTACAACCAGGAATGCTTTTGCAGTGAATGTAGCCATTAAAATTGTATTCGTTTCGTAAGATCGAGATGGTTTTTATTAAAAGTTCCATTGTGTGGTCAGGTGATTGGATAACAGCAGAACTTAAAAATAATCCTTCAATATAGTTTCTTTTGTAAAAGTTAATGGTTAAATCGGCTATTTCTTGAGGGGTAAAAGTAGCTCTTTTTACAGAATTGGTACAACGATTGATACAATATTTGCAGTCATAAATACAGGCATTGCTTAGTAATATTTTGAGTAATGAAATACATCTTCCATCTGCTCCCCAACTATGACAAATACCAGAAACATGACCATTTCCAATTCCATTGTTTTTATTTTTTCTTTTGCTTCCACTGGAACTACAAGAAGCATCGTATTTAGCAGAGTCTGCTAAAATTTTTAATTTATCTAAAATTTCCATTTTATTTTCCTCTTTATTTTGAATCGTAAATACAGTAGCAATAGATATGTATATCAACTTTTGAACGGTACGAACATTTGTACTTATTATATCACAAAAAAATAAAATGTCAAACATTTATTTGACATTTTTGTAACACCACCAACATTTTTTCTTGATAAATTGGGAAAAATCAGCTGAATTATTTTTTTTGAAACAAGTTTTGTTTAGTAAAAAAGAATGGGTTTTGTCAATGTATAAATAAAAAAAGTCATCTGTTTCAAAAACTTTATGTAATTCATAATATTTTATTTTGGAATACTCGTTTGTGTCTTCTATGGTGAAAAAGTGTTGATAAAATTTGTAGGTAAATTCTTTTTCTTTTTGAATTTTATCACTTTTGTATTCTTTTGTAATATCAGAAATAGGGCGGAAAAATCGCCAAAGGATAAATGCTGTTAGACAACAACAAATTAAAATAGCAAGGTTAAGATGATGAGATTGTACTTGCAAAATTAAACAAAATAAAATAAGCATCGTAACTAAACCAGTATAGAGTGTATAGGTAAGATGATATTTTTTGTTATGAAAGGCAAGAAATTTATTGTAAACATCTTTACTATATTTAGTTGTATTTTTAAATAATATTTTCAAATTTATCACCCAATCAATTATAACATAAAATTTGTAAAATCGATAGTTTTTTAATAATTATGAGCATTAAAGATGTTACAGTTCACTAGGAAACATTCAAATCCGAACTATATTGCTATTGTAGTCTTTGAATCATATAATTTATTCTTAGGTGAACGGTAACTTAAAGATGCTTTATTTTAATAATAAAAAAATTGAAATCAAATTAGGAACGAATTAGTACTAGATTTAATATAATTTAAAGATAGGAGTGATTTTTATGGCATATTCAGATAGAGAATTATTGGCAAGAATTGTACAGTGCGAAGCAGGAGCAGAAGGCGATAATGGCATGAAAGCAGTCGCCTGCGTAACGATGAATCGAGTAAATAGTTCAGAAGGAGAATATGCTAGAGTTTCGCAAGGAGGGAATATTCGAAACATCATTTTTCAAGAAGGACAATTTGATTGTGCAAGAGAAACGATAAGAAATCAATACAATCCTCAAAATATTTACAACATGACACCGACAGAAGTACATTATAATATTGCTGATTGGGCTTTAGCAGGCAATCGATTAAATGAGATAGGGGATTGTTTGTGGTATTTAAATCCTTTTAGACCGAATTGTAGTTCTACTTTTCCAAGCAATGGTTCAGGAACTTTTCATACAAGATTAGGAGAGCATTGTTTTTATCGTCCAACAGCGAAATATTCGCAAACATAAATTAAGAAAGGGTGATGCTGTTTATGGCAAATTCAGAAGAAAGAATGAACGAAAGAGAAACAAGACAGGTGGAAATTAATCAAAATTCTCCAGAGATTTTAACGAATCCTATTTATACACCAGCTTTTTTAAGAGAACAAATTGGTAAACTTATGAGAGTGGAGTTTTTAATTGGAACGAATAATTTGGTAGATAGAATTGGGATTTTACAAGATGTTGGAGCAAGCTACATTTTGTTACGTTCTTTTGAAAATGATAGTTTGGTATATTGTGACATTTATTCGATTAAATTTATTACTATTTCAACAACTGGAATTTATGGTTCTATGCCTAATATGACAAATAATAATAGATATCCTTATTACTAAAATAGGTAGATTTTTAAATAAATAGCAAAAAATAATAAAATTTAGAATGATTATAATGGAAAGTATTTTGTAATTAGAAAATGTTAGGAAGTATTTTAGGAGAATCTCAAAAATCCTTTTTTGAGAGGTGCCTGAAATACTTTCTTACATTTTCTATTACAAATATCTTGACAGATTAATCATTCTAAATTTTATTATTTTTTTGCTATTTAGTAGAAAAGATAAAGATTTTTTTGATAAAATGTTGTTACAATCAAGAAAAATCAAGTAAATATTAAAATAGGTAAAAATTAAATTCAAATTGATAAAATGTTGCATAATAAAAATCAAAATGTTATAATGCTAAAAAAAGAATAAGGAATAAAATGTATGAAATACATTAAAATTATGAATACTAAAATAGGAATGATTAATATAATAGAAGAAGAAAAGAAAATAATAGCAGTTGAAATTAATCAAAAAACACAATATGAAGCAACTCCAAAAGATACAGAACTTTTAAAAGAAACTCAAAAACAAATTATAGAATATTTTGAAGGAACAAGAAAAAAATTTGAAATACCATTAAATCCAAAAGGTACAGAATTTATGCAAAAAGTTTGGACAGCTTTGCAAGATATTCCATATGGCGAAATTAGAACCTATGCACAAATTGCGAAAAAAGTAGGAAAACCCAAAGCATATAGGGCTATTGGAATGGCCAATCATAGAAATCCAATTCCGCTTCTTATTCCTTGTCATAGAGTAATTGGCAGTAACGGAAAATTAGTTGGATATGCTTTGGGATTGGAGTTGAAGAAATTATTAATAGAATGGGAGAAAACATGTACGATGTTATAATTATTGGAGCAGGACCTGCTGGAATATCAGCTAGTTTATATACACGGAAGAGCAAATTTGAAAACCCTAATTATCTATCAAAATGAAGGAGCTTTAGAAAAAACGAATAAAGTTGAAAACTACTATGGCTTTGAAAATGGAATCAGTGGCAAAGAACTATATGAAACAGGTATCAAACAAGCTAAAAATATTGGTGTTGAAATAAAAAAAGAAGAAGTCTTAAGTATTGAATTTAGGACCGAAAAAGAATTTGCCATAAAAACACCAAAAAATACGTATCAAGCAAGAAGTATCATTTTAGCCACTGGCAATAAAAAGAATAAGCCCAATATTAAAAATATAGAAACATTTGAAGGAAAAGGTGTCAGCTATTGTGCAGTATGTGATGGTTTCTTTTACAGAAATAAACCAATAGCAGTAATAGGAAATGGAAATTATGCTATTTCAGAAGTAAATGAATTAATTAATTTAGCAAGTAGTATACAGATTTTAACCAATGGAGAAGAACCGCCAGAATTTAGAATAGAAGATGACAAAGTAAAAGTAGATACAAGGGAAATTCAAACTATTAAAGGGGAAAAAAAGGTAGAAGAAATTGTATTTAAAGATGGAAACACGATGCAAACAGAAGGGATATTTATTGCTATACGGAGTTGCACGGAAGTGTAGATTTTGCAAGAAAATTAGGAATTGTAACAAAACTAGATAAAATTCTAGTAAATGAAAAAATGGAAACAAATTTAAAAGGTGTTTATGCATGTGGTGACTGTACAGGAGGATTATACCAAATTTCAAAAGCAGTATATGAAGGTACCAAAGCAGGAATGGAAGTAATCCAATATGTAAGAAATATTAAAAATTAAGAAAAATAAAGCTATCAAAAAAATTAATTTATTTTAGAAAGAGGAGGAAAAGAATCATGAGTGTATTAAAACTTAATGGGGAGAATTTTGAAGAAGAGGTACTAAAATCTAATCAGACAGTTGTAGTAGACTTTTATGCTGATTGGTGTGGTCCTTGTAGGATGATGGCACCAGTTATAGATGAAATCGCTAATGAAAAAGCCGACAGCATAAAAGTAGGAAAAGTAAATGTAGATGAAAACCAGGATTTAGCTATGAAATATGAAGTTATGAGTATTCCTACAATCGTTATTATCAAAAATGGAAAAGTAGAAAAAACTTTTGTTGGCGTGACTAGTAAAAGTGACATTCTAGCATGTATTTAATTAATCTAAAATGACTTTTTTCATATCATTTGGTAAATCACTTTCAAAATTTAAAATTTTTTTAGAAATAGGATGAATACATCTAATTTTAGAACTATGAAGAGCTTGTCTATTGATTTTGCAAGAAGGCTCACCATATAAAGTATCACCGAAGTAAAGGGTGACCAATAGTAGCCATATGAACTCTAATTTGATGAGTTCGTCCTGTTTCTAATTTGCATTTTACAAGACTAAAATTTTTAAATTCTTTTGTTACTTCATAATGTGTAATAGAAGATTGTCCAAAGTTTTCATCTACACATCTTTCGATTATACTACCATTTTTTCTAGCAATTGGCAAACAGATGGTACCAGTTTTAGTAGTTAAAATACCATTTACTAAACACAGATATTCTTTTTGAAAAGATAAATTAGCCATTTGGCGAATGAAACATTCTTGAATGTATTCACATTTAGCAAAAATGACTAAACCAGAAGTACCTAAATCTAGGCGGTTGACAGGTCGTATTTTTTTTGCCAATCCAATGGAATCATAATAAGATTTTATTCCATTAGAAAGAGAATCTGTATAATGAAGAGAAGAAGGATGAATGGGCATACCAGATACTTTATTTACGACTAAAAACCACTCATCTTCATAAAGGATGTCTAATTTCATGGGTGTTGGAACAATATTATTATTATCTTCTAGTATCGAAAAGTCAATTGTAATACAATCTCCTAAATTTACAGCTTTTTTAGTGTTATATGGACTGTGATTGACTAGTATTTTTTCGTTTTTGATTAGTTTAGTTAGTAATCTAGTTGAGATATTTAATTTTGTAGTTAAGATAGAATGGAGGGTTTTGCCAACTTCATTTTTTTCTATTTTGTAGATTAGTTCCATGATTGAAACTCCTTTTATTTTTTGATTATTATATATGGTTTGATAAAATAAAACAAGTTTTAATTGGAATAAAAGTTAATAGATTGTTCAGGAAAATAAGAAGGAAAAAGTTTTTTCTTTACAGAAATGTTATAAAAATGAAACATAAAATTTGTTGCAATTCTTTTGATCATTCAGTATTATAAAAGAGGAAATTATGAATAAGAAAACAACCAATCGCTTAGTTGCTATATTGAATATTGTAATACTGGTATCAATTTTTATATTATATATTTCTATAGGTTATCTAACATCTAGTATCATGAGTGGTGAAAATGGTGGCAAGTTTGTTTATAATAGTTTTATAATTGTTAATAAAGAAAAATAAACCAAAAGTTATTCAAATTTTATCTTATGTTGCAGTTATCATATTGGCTATACTGGAAGTTTTAAATGTGATTCATGTTTATTGGAATATAATAGCTGTTGTTATGCAGATAATCTATATACATAATCAAGAAAAAAATATTATGCAAAGTAAGATAAGAAAAATTACAAATATTATTTTATACAATGTATTGCAATTAGTGTTTACAGTGGGTTTTTTAGGAATGATTGTGTCTTCATTAGTTATTACAAAAGTAAAAGATGAAAAAAGGAAAGAGGAATTATTTGTTTTATTATATGATTACACCATAAACTTAGAAGGAGTTGCAAATGAAGAATTATTAATTCCTGTCGAAAAAGACAATCTGTATGGATTTATGGACGAAAATGGAAAAGAGAAAATACCTTGTCAATATGATAGAGTCAGTTATTTTAATGAAGTCGAAATTGGTAATAATCAATATTATATAGCACTTGCTAAAATAGAAGATAATTTTATCATTATCGATAAAAAAGGAAACATATTACTCCATACAACAGCACTTGATAGGTATGATAATAGGTACTTGGTAAAGAATCGTAATAATAAAATGGTTTTATTAGATGAAGAATTAAATGTGATTTCAAAAGAGTATGATAAAATTATTTCTACCACACAAATAGATATATCACCTAGTTTTACTTCTTATTATGAAAGTTAAAGTAAATAAAAAAACTGTGCCAATTAAAATAATAGCACAGTTTTTACAATTTTTGTAAGGATTTTAAAAGTAAAATAAAATTCTTGAAAATTCTTTCAAAATTCAGTATAATAAAAAGGTCGAAAAAAGGAAGGAAGAAAAAATGAGAATACGATATAAAAAATGGGCAAGACCAGAACTAGAAGCAAGTTTATTTTATAGAGATGAACCAGAAAAATGTAAAGGAAATTGGAAACAAGAATTTGAGAATCCAAGTAAGCCATTACATTTAGAATTAGGGTGTGGAAAAGGGCAATTTATAGCAAAATTAGCAGTTGAAAATCAAGCTATCAATTATCTTGCTATTGACTTGGTAGATGCGATGTTAGGTTTAGCCAAAAGAAACATTGAACAAGCTTATTTTGAGGCAAATATAGAACCTCAAAATATACGAATTACAAGATTTGACATTGAAAGAATTTTATTAATTTTAGAAAAACAAGATGAAGTTGAAAGAATTTATATTAATTTTTGTAATCCATGGCCAAGAGGAAAGCATAGAAAAAAGAGATTGACACATTCTATTCAATTGGAAAAATATAAACAATTTTTAAAAGATGACGGAGAAATTTACTTTAAAACAGATGATGATGAACTATTTAAGGCAAGTTTAATCTATTTTGAGGAAAGTGGATTTGAAATCTTGAAAAAAACATATGATTTACATCATGAACCAATTTTTGAAAAAAATGTTGAAACCGAACATGAAAAGATGTTTTCTGAACAAGGAATTAAAATTAAAGCATGTATAGCAAAGTTAAAATATAAGGATAACAAGTAAAAGAAATAAGAATTTATATGTGATAAATAATTGGTTTATAGGTAAAACCTATTTTTAAAAACCTAAATATAGTAAAACAAGGAAAAAATTAAAATGGAAATACAAAATATTATAGAACATAAAGAGGATAAAGAATACATTTTAAAAGCTGTACAAGAAAATGGCAAGTTTTTGGATTTGGTATCAGAACAATTAAAAGATGATAAACAAGTGGTAGAAGTAGCTTTAGAACAAGATAGTGAGGCTTTGGAATTTGTAAGTGAACGACTAAAAGATGATGAAGAAATTGTTAAAAAAGCAATACAAGGAGCACCTTGGACGATTTGCTATGTTTCAGAAAGATTAAGAGCTAATAAAGAAATAGCTCTAGCAAGTTGTAAAAGCTATGGTCAAGCATTATATTATTTATCAGAAGAACTAAGAGATGATGAGGAAGTGGTAACAACAGCTATTAGGAATAAGGGGGCTATTATTAAATATGCAAGTGATCGATTACGCGATAATAGGCAATTGGCCTTGGTTGCTATTGAGCAAGATAAAGAAGCTTATCATTTTCTTTCTTGGCGATTAAGACAAGATGAGGAAATAAAAACGCTTTTTACTAAATAAAATAATTATTTATCTTATCTGCCCCCAATAAAGTATATTCAAAAAAGCCACTTAGCGAATTGAAAGTAATTGAAATAGAACTTCTTAATTTATTTTATGGAAAATGTTCGCACCTTGAGCGTGAAAGGGTGCCATAAAATAAATTTAGAAGTCCTTTGAAAATTACTTGAATGAGTCTAAGTGGCTTTTTTGAATATACTTTATTGGGGGCAGATTTGTGAAATGATATTTTTTAAGAACATTTGAAAAAATACTTGTGCTTTTTCGAAATTCTTTATATAATATATATGTAAAAAAGGAGAAGAAAAAATGTCATTTATTGAAAATGTAAAACAAAGAGCCAAAAAACAAATAAAGACAATTGTTTTGCCAGAAGCCGAAGACATTAGAATTTTGCAAGCAACCCAGCAAGTATTAAAAGAACAATATGCTAATATTGTATTAGTAGGAGACTCCAAAAAAGTAGAAGAAAAAGCAAAAGAAAATAACGTCAATATTAAAGGAGCCGAAATTGTCAACCCAGTTACTTCTGAAAAATATGAAGAATATAGTCAATTATTGTATGAATTAAGAAAACACAAAGGGATGACAATCGAACAAGCAAAAGAATTAGTTAAAGACCCAGTTTATTATGGAATGCTGATGGTAAAAGATGAAAATACAAAGGCAGATGGATTAGTTTCAGGTGCTAGTCACTCAACATCTGATACGTTACGACCAGCTTTGCAAATATTAAAAACTGCTCCACGGTACAAAATTAGTTTCTGCTTTTTTTGTTATGGTAGTACCAAATTGCAAATATGGAGAAAATGGCACTTTTATTTTTGCAGATAGTGGACTAAATGAGAATCCAGATGCACAAAGTCTTTCAGAAATAGCATTGTCTTCTAGTAAAAGTTTTAAACAGTTGGTAGAAAAAGAACCTAAGGTTGCAATGCTTTCGTATTCAACTTATGGGAGCGCAAAGTCAGATTTAACACAAAAAGTAATTGATGCAACTAATTTGGTAAAAGAAAAAGATAAAGAGCTTTTAGTGGATGGAGAGCTACAATTAGATAGTGCAATTGTGCCTGAGGTAGCAACATTTAAGGCTCCCAATAGTCCTTTGAAAGGAATGGCAAATGTGCTTGTTTTTCCTAATTTAGATACTGGTAATATTGGGTATAAGTTGGTACAAAGATTGGCTAAGGCTGAAGCTTATGGTCCTCTTTGTCAAGGAATTGGAAAACCAGTTAATGATTTGTCTAGGGGATGTAGTAGCCAAGATGTGGCAGGGGTTATTGCGATTACTGCTGTTCAAGCCCAAAAAAATCCATGAAAAACATCATCTTGCGTCGTTAATGATAACAAAAATTTTTTCAATATACAATTTGTATCATTTCAAAAATTTTTGTTATCATTACCTAGCAATATAATATTTTTCATCAATTTTACATCAAATGAGAAGCTACGTCTTACGGCGTTATTAAAAATCGAAAAATGCTCAACTAGGATAGTATTAAAAATTCAAAATTAAATTAGAAATAGGAGTGTGATGAATGAAGATTTTAGTTCTAAATTCAGGAAGTTCGTCTTTGAAATATCAAGTAATTGATATGGAAAATGAAAAAATGTTAGCAAAGGGATATTTTGAAAGAATTGGACAACCAAATTCCTTCTTAACTCATAAAGTAAATGGAGTTGCTCATAAGTTTGAACATCCAGCTAAAAATCATGAAAAAGCAATTGCCTTTGTTTTAAATAGATTAATGAACTCCAATTATGGTGTATTAAAAAATTTAGATGAATTAGGAGGAATCGGTCATAGAGTTGTACATGGTGGAGAAAAATTTAGTGATTCTGTTGGGATAACCAAAGAGGTTATAGAAGAAATAAAAAAATGCTCAGATTTAGCACCTATACATAATCCAGCTTGCATATTAGGAATAGAAGCTTGTCAAAAAATTGTACCAAATATGAAAATGGTAGCAGTATTTGATACAGCCTTTCATCAAACGATTGCCAAAGAAAAGTATAGGTATCCGATTCCTTATAAATATTATGAAAAATATAGTATCCGAAAATATGGTTTCCATGGAACTTCTCATCAATATGTTTCAACAAGAGTAGCCCAAATTATGGGAAAAGATATAAAAGAATTAAAAATTGTAAATTGTCACTTAGGGCAAGGTTGTAGTGTATGTGCGATTCAAGAAGGAAAATCAGTAGAAACCAGTATGGGTTTAACACCACTTCGGTGGCATTCCTATGGGAACAAGAAGTGGCGATTTAGATCCGTCCATTCTTACCTATTTAATGCAAAAAGAAAACTTATCGTCAGATGATATGAACTTTATCCTAAACAAAGAATCAGGTGTTTATGGTATATCAGGTGTATCAGTAGATTTTAGAGATATTGAAACAGAAGCTATATCAGGAGACAAACAAGCACAACTTGCTTTAGATGTTTTTCATTATGCAGTTGCAAGTTATATAGCAAAATGTGCAGTAGCGATGGGAGGAATAGATGTTTTAACCTTTACAGCAGGAGTTGGAGAAAAAGGTTCCATTTCAAGAAAAGCAATTTGTGAACAGTTAGAATTTTTAGGAGTTAACATAGATGATGAAAAAAACAAAATAAGAGGAGAAGAAGCAGAACTTTCTACAGCAGACTCAAAAGTAAAAATCTATACCATCCCAACCAATGAAGAATTAATGATAGCCAAAGAGACGATAAAATTGATAAACCAAAAATAATTATTTTTTACTTTATTAAAAAATTGATACTTAGGGAATGAAATATGTTTTTTAGCAAATAAGAATTTGTAAACAATAAATTAAAAATTGCCAAAAAGGTTTGTCCCTTTTGGCAGAAAAGAAAGGAAATAGAAAATGAAAGTATTAGTATTAAATTGTGGAAGTTCATCTTTAAAATATCAACTAATTAATATGGAAGCAGAAGAATTAGTGGCTTCTGGAAAATATGAAAGAATTGGAGAAAAAGAAGCTTTTCTTACACATAAAGCACAAGGACAAAAAAAGCAAATTGAAAATCCAGCATATAATCATACTGAGGCAATTGAATTTGCATTAAAACAATTAACCAATCCAGCATATAAAGTAATAGATACATTAGATGAAATAGGTGCAATTGGGCATCGATTGGTACATGGAGGAGAAAAAATTGCACAGTCAGTAATAATTGATGATACCGTAATAGAAGTTTTAAAAGAATGTACAGATTTAGCACCCTTACATAACCCAGCTTGTATTTTAGGAATAGAGGCTTGTAAAAATGTTATGCCAAATAAACCTATGGTAGGAGTTTTTGATACAGCTTTTCATCAATCTATTCCAAAACAAAGATACATTTATCCGATTCCTTATGAATATTATGAAAAATATGGAGTAAGAAAATACGGATTTCATGGAACATCCCATATGTTTGTGTCTCAAAGATTGGCAGAAATAGAAAATAAACCAATCCAAGATATGAAAATTGTAACTTGTCATTTAGGGCAAGGAGCAAGTATTTGTGCGATACAAGGTGGAAAATCGGTAGATACTAGTATGGGATTAACACCACTTCGGAGGTATTCCAATGGTTACAAGAAGTGGCGATTTGGATCCATCTATATTATTGTATCTAATGAAAAAAGAAAATATATCTGCTGAAGAAATGGAAAATATTTTAAATAAACAATCTGGTGTGCAAGCAATGTCTGGTCTAGTTCCAGATTTTAGAGAAATCGAAACAGCTGGAAATAATGGAGAAGAAAGAGCTCAAATTGCATTAGATAGTTTCAAATATGCTATAGCAAGTTATATTGCTAAATATGCAGTAGCAATGAATGGTGTAGATTATATTATATTTACAGGAGGTATTGGAGAAAATCAAATTAACATTCGTAAAGGTATTTGTGAACAATTAAAATTTATGGGAGTAGAATTAGATGTAGAGGCTAATCAAGTAAGAAGTGAAGAAAAAGTAATTTCTAAGCTAGAATCTAAAGTAAAAGTTTATGTTATTCCAACCAATGAAGAATTAATGATTGCAAAAGAAACACAAAGACTAGCAAAAATTTAATAATTTTTACAAGTAGACAATTTTATTAACAAAAAAATGAATTGAATCCGAAATTTTAAGAAATCTTCTTAAATCTTTGATAAAGAAGGAAGGGGGGAAAATTATGAAATTTGATTTAGATGAATTTACTTTTCAAGATGAAATTAATCTTATGAATTTAAATTATCAAATGCAAAGCCAACAAATGGACTTAAATAACACTATGGGATTAAATGATGATACTATTTATCATAAAATAGAAAAGCATCCATAAAAATATGAATGCAAGTACGATTTTTTTGCCTAAAACCAATAAAATGTTTGGTAGTGCAAAAAATACAATAATAAGAACAAACGAAAAGGATGTAATTATGAAGAAAGTTATAATGGATACATTAAAAAAATACAAATGGAAAATATTGATACAAATAACATTATTAGCAGTTGATATTTATTTATTAACTTGTCCTGCCAAGATTATAGGAGATATTATAGACCTTTTACAAGATATGGAAGGAAATAAACAACTTATTTTAAATAACACATATTACTTATTAGGAATATGTGTTGTTTATCTGCTTGTGAGACTAGTTTGGAAGTATTTTGAAACTTATATTTCTAGAGGTGTTGAAAAAGATATTAAAGCGAAATTATTTGAAAGATTTTTAAAGCTAAAAGTTAAAGAAATACAACAAATAAAAAATGGCGAAATTATGTCCTATTTTGTAAAAGATACAAATGAGATAAGAAGCACTGTGTATAGAATTTTATCACATGGTTCAAGAATTATATTTATTTTTATTATTACGACTTTTCAAATGGCAAAAGGGGTTAATTTAGCTTTAACATTGGCTACCTTATGTCCAATTATTATTGCCATTTTCTTAGTTATAAAAATTAAAAAATATGTAGAAATTAATTTTAAAAAAGCACAAGATAGATTTACAGAATTATCAGAATATATACAAGAAAGTACAGATAGTATTCGAACAACAAAAGCGTATTCATGTGAAGGAAGTCAGTTAAAAAATTTTATCATTAAAAATAAAATGGTAAGACAAAGTGACAATACAGTAGATGTATTTTCTAATTTATTGACAACTTGTGTGGATATTTGCTTTGGCCTTTGCTATGCTATTTCTTTTATTTATGGTTCTCACCTAGTTTTAGAAGGAACCATTACTGTTGGAGAATTGGTAACATTTAATGGCTATATTGCTTTATTTGTCAATCCCGTTAACTGGATGCCAACTTTGATTGCTAGATGGAAAAGAGCTCAAATTTCTTATGAAAGATTAGACCATATGTTTAAACTGGAAAAAGAAAAAATAACAGTAGAAAAATCTATGGTAGAAGAAAAACTAGAAGGTAATATCCTTATAAAAGATTTAAATTTCAATTATCCTGGGATGTTAGACAAAGCTTTAGAAAATATCAATATCGAAATCAAAAAAGGAGAAACATTAGGTATAATAGGAACCATTGGAAGTGGTAAAACAACTTTGATGAATTTGCTAACCAAGTTATATAATATTCCAAATGGTAAAATCATGATAGATGGTAGAGATATTAACGATATTAATATTGAAACATTAAGGGAAAATATTTGTTATATTACACAAGATAATTTTTTATTTTCTTCAACTTTAAAGGATAATATTAGCTTGTTTAAAGAAGATTACAAAGAAGAAGAAATTAAAGAAAGTACCAAAAAAGCAGTTATTTATGAAGAAATTAGTCAAATGCCACAAGGAATTAAGACTAAAATAGGAGAAAGAGGTTCCGATTTATCTGGTGGGCAAAAACAAAGAGTAGTTATATCAAGGGCATTTTTGAAAGATAGTAGCATTATTATTTTTGATGACACTTTCTCTGCTTTGGATAATCGAACATCGAAAGAATTATTAGAAAATATTAAAGAGTTAACACAAGACAAAACTTGTATTATTATTTCCAATAAAATATCAGATGTTAAACAAAGTGACAAAATTATTGTTCTTAATAATGGAAGTATTGTCGAACAAGGTATCCATGAACAATTAGTACAGCAAGGTGGTATGTATCAAGAGTTTTTTGAACAACAATCTACAAAAGCAGAACCTAGTTTTTTAAGTTAAACGAAAAGAAAGGGAAAACAGATGAAAAATAAAACTTTGCAAAGAATCTATAAAATGTTAAAACCACAAGCGAAATCAATTGCTATTATATCGATTTTAGCCATTTTGATTAACATTGGTGAAGTAGTGAAGCCATATTTAATTAAGATTGTAATTGATGACTATTTAACAGCTAATTTATATCAAAAAGGAATTATGACAATTGGTATGATAGGAGCAATTTATATTGCAATTGTTATTTTGGGAAACATTTTGAATTTTATTGTAACAACTGCTACTAGTATGATGGGAGAAAATATTATTTATTCATTACGAAATAAATTGTATAAATATACGCAACATGCTAATATTCCTTTTCATGATAAAACACCAGCAGGAACTTTGTTTGTTAGAATAACCAGTGATGTAGAAGATATTACAACTTTGTTTAAAGAGGTTATTACAACTTTTATTAAAGATATATTGGTAATTGTTGCTTTTGCTGTTATGATGTTATCTTTGAATTATCAATTAGCACTTTTATCTTTTATGGTTATTCCATTTGTTATTCTTACTTCTCTAATTATTACTAAAATTAGTAACAAACTTCAAGAACATTCTAAGGTAGTAAAAACAAAGTTAAATATTTTCTTGGCAGAATCAATTTATGGTGTGAAATTAATTAAAATATTTAATAGACAATATGAAAAACAAAAAGAATGTGAAGGATTGTGCACAGATTTTTGGAAGTCTAGAGTTCCACTAGGAATTACAGAAGCATTGTTGGTCGCTATTTTAGAGGTATTAAAAAATGTAGGAGTTGCAATTATTGTATGGGCAAGTATCAATCATATATTAGGAACTTCTGTTGATGTGGGATTGATTTATGTATTTGTCACCTATATTAAACAAATATTTGCACCAATTAACCGATTGGTAGAAAATTTTGAAACCATTCAAGAAGCATTGGTTTCAATTGATAAAATTTATGATATTTTGGAACATAAAGAATATTTAGAGAATTTTGAAGATGGTTTAGTTTTAAAAAAAGTAGAAGGAAAAATTGAATTTAAAAATGTATGGTTTGCTTATCAAGGTGAAGATTGGATTTTAAAAGATATTAGTTTTACAATTGAACCAGGACAAAGCATTGCTTTGGTTGGAAAGACAGGATCAGGAAAAACAACTATTACGAATTTGATTAATCGTTTTTATGAGATTCAAAAAGGCGAAATTTTGCTAGATGGTATCAATATTAAAGATATAAATTTGCGTTCTTTGAGGGAAAAGATTGGAATTATTTTACAAGATCCTTTTGTGTTTGCAAGAAGTATTAAGGATAATATCCAGTTAAATAAGAATTTTTCAGATGAGTATGTTAAAAAAACAATTGAGCTGGCTTCAGCAGATGAGTTTGTTAATAGTTTGCCAAATGGTATGGAAGAGATTTCTCAAGAAAGGGGTAGTTCCTATTCTTCTGGAGAAAAACAGTTGCTTGCTTTTGCTAGAATTTTTGCTCATAATCCTTCTATTTTTATTTTGGATGAGGCTACTGCTAATATTGATACGAAGACGGAAGAGTTGATTCAAAAGTCTGTGGATAAGATTTCAAAGGAAAAGACTTCTATTTTTATTGCGCATAGGTTGTCTACAATCGTTAATGTGGATAAGATTATTGTTCTAAATCAAGGAGAAATTTTGGAACAGGGAAGTCATAGTGAGCTAGTAAGTAAGCCAAATGGCTATTATAGTAAGTTGTATAATGCTTATTATAGTGGTTTGGTGGAATAAATATGAAATTATAAATTGTAATAGATAATGTATGGTATAAATGGCAATTAGATAATGGAATCAAAAAGATTAGAATGTCAAGCTATTCTGAATAGTAAATGTAAGGAAGTGTTACAGTTCACTGAGAATAAATTAGATGATTCAAAGACAACAATAACAATATTGATTCAGATTTTCGGTTACCCTACATGACGCTAAGAAATATTAAAAATACAGGTGAACGATACCCGAAAACAGGACCCTTTCACCTGTATTTTAAATATTTCTAA
>JAAWGB010000016.1 GCA_022795075.1 Clostridia bacterium
AAAGTATTTCGTAATTAGAAAATGTTAGGAAGTATTTTAGGAGAATCTCAAAGTGTCGTCTTTGAGAGGTGCCTGAAATACTTCCTTACATTTACTATTCGAAATAGCTTGACTAGAATAATCTTTTTTAGTTTTTCATTATTTTGCCATTTAATTGAATTTCTAGCTTATATAGAAATAATATGGGATAAAAAAGTAATTGTGAATTTTGTGTAAATTTTTTGAAACAAAGAAAAACGAAGAAAAATAATAGAAAATGTAAAAAAACCAACATTTACTATCATTTTTTTACTAAAAAAGTATTGCAAAAAAAACACTTTATTGTTATGATTAGGATAGAATAGGATTAAAAGTCCTAAAATGCCGAAAATAAGGAGAATCAAAATGATAGAATTTAGGAACGTAAGCAAGATATATGACACAGGAACAAAAGCTGTCAAAAATGCTAATTTTGTCATTGACAAAGGGGAATTTGCGTTTTTAGTAGGAACTTCAGGAAGTGGAAAATCAACACTTATCAAACTAATTTTAAAAGAAGAAGAACCAACATCTGGAAACCTAATCATTAATGGAAAAGATACAACTTTTTTAAAACCAAATAGAATTCCCTTTTTAAGAAGAAGTATGGGAGTAGTGTTCCAAGATTTTAGACTTTTACCAGATAAAACCGTTTATGATAATGTGGCTTATGCCATGTATATAGTAAGAGCAACACCAAGACATATAAGAAGACAAGTTCCAATGGTACTTTCTTTGGTGGGCTTAAGTGGTAAAGCCAAGATGTACCCAAACGAATTATCAGGAGGAGAACAACAAAGAGTAGCTTTAGCAAGAGCCTTAGTCAATAATCCATCTATGCTAATTGCAGATGAGCCAACAGGAAACCTAGATCCAGACACAGCTTGGGATATTATGAATTTACTAAATGACATAAATATGAGAGGAACTACTGTTGTTGTAGCAACACACGCAAAAGATATTGTAGATAAAATGAAAAAAAGAGTTATCCATATACTAGATGGCGAAATAGTAAAAGATGATAAAAAAGGTGGGTATGATTGTGAAATATAACAGATTTGGATATTTAGTAGGAGAAGGATTTGGAAACATATTCAAAAATAAAAAATCAACAGGAGCATCTCTTATGATTATGTGTGCAACCATGATTATTTTTGGAATATTTCTAATACTAACCGAAAATATAAATCACTTTGTAGCAGAAGTAGAATCAGCACAGGGGATACAAGTTTTTATTGAAAATGATGCAACACAAGAACAAATTGAAGAAATAGAAGAAAAATTAAGAGCTTTAGACGGAGTTAGTACAACTGAGTATGTATCAAAAGAAGATGCCTTAAACCAAATGAAAGATCGATTTGGAGACAAAAGAGATTTATTGGCAGGTTATGAAGAAAATAATATTTTTCCACCTTCTTATGTAGTAACCTTAACAGATTTGAGCAAAAGTAAAGACGTACAAAATCAAATTTTAACATTTGAAAATATCAAAAAAATAACTAGTAAAGACGAAACAGTTACAACATTAATTAATTTAGCCAATGGTATTAAAATTGTAACAGGTGTTATTTTAATTTTATTAATAATTATATCAGTATTTATTATAGCTAATACCATTAAACTTACAGTTCATGCTAGGAGAAAAGAAATATCAATCATGAAATATGTAGGTGCTACAAATGGTTTTATCAGATGGCCTTTTATTGTAGAAGGTATGATAATAGGTGTATTTGCAAGTGTAATATCAATTGCCATTGTGGGAGTAGCCTATAGTTTTCTAGCAGAACAAATGGTAAACTCTCAATTTATGCAAGTAATTAACATGAGTTTAGTAACATTTGGCGATATGTTTAGTTCCATCATATTTGTTTATATGTTACTAGGAATTGGTATAGGAGCTATCCGGAAGTATTATTTCTATGAGAAAATATTTAAAAGTATAAAGGAGAAAAGATGCGTAAAATTTTATGTGTTGTTTTAGCTTTCCTAATTAGTAGCTTTAGTATTTTAACTTATGTACAAGCAGAAGAAATGACAGATTTACAAACCAGGCAAGAAGAATTGCAAAATCAAATTAATGATGCAACAGGACAACTAGAAGATGTACAAGAAGAACTATCCGAAAATTTAGAACAAGTCAGAAAATTAGATGAAAGAATTGCAAATTCACAAGCCGAAATTGATGAACTAAATATTAAAATTGTACAATTACAATCCTCTATTGATGAGGTAGAAGAAAAGCTAAAAGTAGCTGAAGAAAAATATAAAAAACAAAAAGATATACTAGAGATAAGATTAATTGCTATGTATGAAACAAGTGATACACAATACTTAGATGTTATTTTAAGTTCCAAAAGTGTTTCCGATTTCTTATCCAATTATTTCCTTATTACAGAAGTAGCAAGTTATGATACAGAACTATTAGAGGAAATGAAAGCACAAAAAGAAGAAATTGAACAAGATAAAAAGAAATTAGATGACACAAAAGAAGAATATGCAACCATTAAACAAAATCAAACAAGAACAGCAAAAATATTAGAAAATACAAAAAGTGTAAGAGAAAATTATATTGCCAAGTTATCAGACAAAGAAAAAGGTGTACAAGCTCAAATTGATGAATATAATAGACAATTTGAAGATGTCAATCAAGAAATTTTATCTCTTGCCTTAGAAGGAATTGATACACAATACATTGGTGGAGAATTAGCATGGCCAATTCCTGGCTATACAAGAATTACCTCTAAATATGGAATGCGAACACATCCTATTACAGGAGTTTATAAATTACATACAGGAGTGGATGTAAGTGCACCAATGGGGGCAAACTTTGTAGCAGCTAATGATGGAATTGTTGTAAAAGCAAATTATGATGGTGCTTATGGTAATATGGTAATGATCGACCATGGAGGAGGCGTTTCTACCTTATATGCACATGGTTCAGAAATTCTAGTACAAGTAGGAGACTTTGTAAAACGTGGCGAAACAGTTGTGTTAAAAGTTGGTTCAACAGGATATTCAACAGGTCCACATGCTCATTTTGAAGTTCGATTAAATGGAGTAGTAACCGATCCCTTACCATATATTACAAATGGTATGGTACCAACT
This sequence comes from Clostridia bacterium, assembly GCA_022795075.1. Taxonomy (GTDB): domain Bacteria; phylum Bacillota; class Clostridia; order TANB77; family CAG-508; genus CAG-269. The sequence continues at coordinate 3,124 of JAAWGB010000016.1, forward strand.
ACACAAAATAACAATCAAACACCAAATACGACAGAGAATACCAATACAGAAAATACAAATAATTAATTAAAAAATCTAGGAGGAACTTATGAAAAATTTAGGATTAAAAATAATAGGAGTTATAATTGCAGTCATAATTTTACTACAAACTAATATGAATATAGTAGTGGCAACAGACAAAATAACACAATCTGATATTGATAAGCAAAAAAAGGAGAAAGAGCAAACACTTGCTGAAAAAGGAGAAAAAGAAAAAGAATTAGAAAATGTACAAGGAGAAAAAAAGGAAGTACAAAAGCAAGTACAAGATTTATCCTCTCAAATATTAAATTATGAAAAACAAATTGCAACTTTAGACAGTCAAATATCTGAATTAAATACCAAAATTAAAGATTCAGAAGAAAAACTAAAACAAGCACAAGAAGATTATACACAAAAAGAAGATTTATTAGAAAAAAGATTAGTAGCAACTTATGAATCAGGAGAAACTTCTTACTTAGATTTTTTATTGTCTTCTGAAAGTATTACAGATTTTATTTCTAATTATTATTTAGTAACAGAAGTGGCAACTTATGATACAGAATTATTAGAAAAAATTCAAAAACAAAAAGAAGAAATCGAAGAAGCAAAAAAAGATTTAGAAGAAAATAAAAAAGAATTGGATACCTCTAAAGCTAGTAAACAAAGTATTACAACACAATTACAAGCAGCTAGAAAGGAAAAAAATGAACAAGTAACTCAATTGTCAAAAAATGAACAAGAATTACAAAAAGAAATAGATGAATTAAATCAACATGAAAGTAAAGTTAGTAATCGAATTAAAGAATTGACAGACCAATATAATGACCAAAATCCACCAAAGCCACCAGCAAATAATAATAATAATACAGGAAATTCAGGAAGTAGTAGTGGAGGAAATGGAAATTCTAATAATAATGCTACTAGTTCTTATGGTTTTGGTTGGCCAGTGTCTAATAATAGAATTGGAACACCTTATGGAGTAAAGGGAAGTATGTGGTCTTTGGGTTATCATACAGGAGTTGATTTTCCAGTTTCATCAGGTACGCCAGTATTTTCTGTAGGAAATGGGCAAGTTGTAGATACAGGTTATAATTCAGCATATGGAAATTTTGTTGAAGTTTATCATGGAAATAGCGTATATAGTTTTTACGCTCATGCTACAAGAGTGCAAGTAAGTATTGGACAAAAAGTTTCTAAAGGACAACAAATTATGATATCTGGAGCAACAGGAAATGTAAGTGGAGCACATTTACATTTTGAAATTCGATCACCAGGATCAGGTTTCTATAGTTGTGTTAATCCAATGAATTATTTACCATAAGAAAAAATGATTAAGACTTGTTGATAAAAGTATTAAAATTTAAAAGTTTATAAAACGAAATCTACAAAATGATAAGTAAATGATAGGCAAGATTTACTTTATGAAAGGTTACGGTAAAATGGAAGAAAAGAAAAGATTTAAATTTTATAAAATTATAATGTTAGTAGTATTAGTAGCATTTATTACGTTCCTATGTACATCCATAGGAATGTATCAATATTTTATAAATAGTGGAACTGCAAAATCTGCTATGTTTGCTACAACATCATCTAATTCAGATATTACCACAACACTTAACAAATACAAATCAATTATTAACAAATATTATTTAGGAGAAATTAATGAAGAAAAATTAAAAGAAGGAGCCATTAAAGGTTATATAGAAGGATTAGACGATCCTTACACAGAATATATCTCAAAAGAGGAAATGAAAGACTATTTAGAAGATACCATGGGCAATTTTGTTGGTATTGGCATCTATATGGTAAAAAATACTGAAAATAATAAAATACAAGTATTAGCACCAATTAAAAATAGTCCAGCACAAAAAGCAGGAATATTACCAGGAGATTTGATTGTTGCGGTTGATGATGTTTCTTATACAGGAGAGGATATGTCAACTGTTTCTAATAAAATAAAAGGAGAAGAGGGAACATCTGTTAAAATTGAAATTTTAAGAGGAACTGAGAATAAAACTTTTGAATTAAAAAGAGAAAGTATCAAAGTAAATCCTGTAGAAGGAAAAGTATTAGAAAATAAAATAGGCTATATTGAATTTTCTTCTTTTGATGAAGGAACAGCACAAGATTTTAAAGCAAAATATGAAGAACTACAAAAACAAGGAATCCAGTCGCTAATTATTGATTTAAGAAATAATGGTGGTGGAATTGTAGATGAAGCTTTAGATATTGCAGATTATATAGCCGATAAAGATTCTGTATTATTATATGAAGTAGATAAAAATAATAAAGAAGAAGTAAAAAAATCTGAAAATAATCCCATTATCAATATGCCAATTGTACTTTTAACAAATGAAAACACAGCCAGTTCATCTGAAATTTTGGCAGGGGCGTTAAAAGATTTAGGAAAAGCCAAAACCTGTGGCGTAAAAACCTATGGAAAAGGTGTTATTCAACAAGTACTAACACTACCTGATGGAAGTGGTCTAAAAATAACATCAGAAAAATATTTAACACCTAATAAAACAGAAATTAACAAAATTGGTATTGAGCCAGACGAAAAAGTAAATTTACCAGATACAGTTAAAAATGTTTTATTAGTGGAAGAAAAAGATGATACACAATTACAAAAAGCAATAGAAATGTTAAAATAAAGGAGAAAAACATGAATTTACCAAATAAATTAACCATATTTAGAATTGTGTTAGTGCCAGTTATGGTAATGATTCCTTTTTTAGGGATAAAGGGAGAATTTTTAAGTATACCAATTGAATATTGGTTAATTGAATTCATTTTTATTCTAGCATCTATTACAGACAAATTAGATGGGTATTTGGCTAGAAAAAATAATCAAGTAACTACTTTTGGCAAATTTTTAGATCCATTAGCAGATAAAATTTTAGTGTTAGCAGCTATGGTAATGTTAGTCGAGATGGCTAAGTTACCTGCATGGATACCAGTTATTGTTTTAGCAAGAGAGTTTTTAGTATCTGGTTATCGATTGGTAGCAGTTGAAAAAGGTGGAAAGGTAGTTGCAGCTTCTAATTGGGGAAAACTAAAAACAGTTACACAGATGATTGCTATTATTTTGGCTTTTGTTGATTTACATAGTTTTGGTGAGTGTTTTACTGGAAGTTTGCAAGGCGGGGCTTTTATATTAAATCTTGTTATGACTTTTATGATGATTGTACAAACAATTGCTACTGTTTTTTCAGGAGCTGATTATTTAAAAGGTGCAAAAGATTTGATAAAAGATTAATGGTAACCAAAATTTCTATTATAAAAATGGAATTTGCTTGACAAATTTCATTTTTTGCCGTAAGATAGTAAAAGATTTTTTTAAAAGTGTATAAAATGAATAAATAGAATCTTATCCCTTACAAAAATAATTGATAAGAAATTTGAAAGGAGAATGTACAATGGAAGAAAAAGAAGTGTTATTAACACAAGAAGGATATGATAATTTAGAAAAAGAACTAAATTATCTAAGAACAGAAAAAAGGGCAGAAATAGCAGAAAGAATTAAAGTAGCATTAGGATTTGGAGATTTATCAGAAAATTCAGAATATGATGAAGCAAAAACAGCACAAGCAGAAAACGAAGTAAAAATTGCTGAATTAGAAAATAAAATAAGACATGCTAAAATAATTGACGAAAAAGATATTGATACAGAAACTGTTCAAGTAGGAAATATTGTAAAAGTATTAGATATGGAATTTGATGAAAAAGTTGAATATACAATTGTTGGTTCAACAGAAGTAAATTTAGCAGAAAATAAAATATCTAATGAATCACCATTAGGAAGTGCTTTATTAGGAGCTAAGAAAAATCATGTAATAGAAGTAAATGCTCCAGCAGGTATTATGAAATATAAAATTTTATCTATCAAAAAATAAGACGAGGGGGATTTCCATAAAGGAAATCCCCTCTCTCTAGATGTGATATTAAATAGACATGCTAAAAAGTGCTTGATGAATCATATTCTTCTCTAAGTTTAATAGTAACATAAAGTCAAATATTGAAACTAGTATTTAGGGCTAATTTTATCATATTATTTAAACCATTTTGTCTTTCCTCTGCTGTAGCAATATCTCTTATATATTTAGAATCTACAACACTCATTAAACAAGAAGCTTTTTTATTAAGAAGTTTTGCTACATAGAATAAGGCAAAAGCTTCCATTTCAGCACTAATAGGGTTAAAATCTTGAGGAACTCGGGCTAAAAACTCATTTACATTTGTCATATACACATCGAAACAATCTGTGCATACAGTATTTCCAATTACTAAAGGGATATTTGTTTTTTTTGCAGTATTTTCGATATTAGAATTTAATTCTTGGTTTGCTTCTACAATATGGCAAGTGTCATTATTTAAAGTAAGGGCAAAATTTCCTTCACTAAAAACCTTTTGTGATAAAATAATATCAAATAACTTTAATTCTGGCTTATAAGCTCCACACGATCCAATACGAATAATATTTTCTACTTCGTAGAATTTATATAATTCATAACTATAAATTCCCATACTTGGCATTCCCATACCAGAAGCCATAATGGTTATTTCTTTTCCTTGGTATGTTCCTGTGTAAGCATACATACCTCTAACTTGATTGACTAATTTAACATTTTCTAAAAAGTTTTGAGCAATATATTGGGCTCTTAAAGGGTCTCCTGGCATAATGACTGTTTTAGCAATTTCGCCTAATTCTGCTTGATTATGTGGTGTTGGCATAATAATCCTCCTTTTTTATTTTATTGTTATAATGATTTTATCGTTTTCGTCAATCTTATCTTAGAAAGTATTCATTCTAAAAAGGAAGATAGTTCGTTCAAGCTAATTTTCAAAAAAATTCTAAATTATAGGATAAAAATTTTTTGGAATTTTTATCCTATAATCATATATTCCACAGAAAATTTCTTCGAAATTTTCGCGGACGAACAACGGACGTGGCATAAAAAATAATCTAAAAGGTCAAAAAATTCAAATTATGCCACTGTTGTTGTATTTATGGTACCCTTTCAAAACAAGTTTGAACATTTTCCATAAAATAAATTAAGAATTTCTATCTCAAATTACTTTCAATTCACAATCTTCTTTTTTAGAATGAATACTTTCTAAGATAAGATTGACGAAAACGATAAAATCATTATAACAATAAAATAAAAAAAAAGCAAAAAAATACTTGAAAAGAAATAAAGTAAGTGATAAAATAAGAATAGATTAAAAAAAAACCGATTTTGGCAATTTTTTTAATCTTTTTTTAGTTTTTTAAGAGAAAAAGAAAAACAGTAGAAATGATAGTTTATAAAAAAGATGACTTTATAAGTTATTGTTATAAAAAATTGCTAAAAAGGACGATCCCTTTTTACGACTTAGGTAGGTTTTTAAAAGAAAGGAAGTTTGGCTAATATGAATACAAAGTATATTTTTGTAACAGGTGGAGTTGTTTCTGGATTAGGAAAAGGAATTACCGCAGCATCTTTGGGAAGATTATTAAAAAATAGGGGCTACAAGGTTACTATTCAAAAGTTTGATCCCTATATTAATGTGGATCCAGGAACGATGAATCCTTATGAACATGGAGAGGTTTTTGTAACAGATGATGGAGCTGAAACAGATTTAGATTTAGGGCATTATGAAAGATTTATTAATGAGAGTCTAACAAAAAATTCAAGTGTAACAATGGGAAAAATTTATCAAAATGTTATTGAAAAGGAAAGAAGAGGAGATTACTTAGGAAAAACAGTACAAGTAATTCCTCATATTACCAATGAAATTAAAGAAAGAATTTATGGTTTTGAAAATACTAATACTGATATTGTTATTACAGAAATAGGAGGAACAGTAGGAGATATTGAAGGATTGTCTATTATTGAGGCAATTCGTCAAGTAGGATTAGAAAAAAATCCTGAAGATGTTATCTACATTCATGTTACTTTGTTACCCTATATATTTGGTTCAAATGAAATTAAATCAAAGCCAACTCAACACTCTGTAAAGGAATTACAAAGTTTTGGGATTAAACCAAATATTTTAGTTTGTCGAACAGAAACAGACATTCCAAATAGTATTAGGGAAAAGTTGTCTTTATTTTGCAATGTAAGAAAAACAAGTGTTATTCAAAATAAAACAGCAGATAATTTATACGCTGTTCCATTAATGCTAGAAGAGGAAGGGTTGGCAAGAGAAGTTTGTAATCATTTAAAATTAGAAAATTATGTGCCAGATAATTCAAAATGGGAAACAATGGTGGAAAATATTCGAAAGATTGATGAGAAAAAAGTTATTCATGTTGCTATTGTTGGAAAATATGTAAAATTAGAAGATTCCTATATATCTGTTATGGAGAGCCTATATCATGCAGGTTTTGCTAATCATGTAAAGGTAAAAGTTCATTTGATTGATTCTGAATCTATTACAAGTGAAAATGTATCGCAAAAGTTAAAGGGCATAAATGCTGTAGTGGTTCCAGGAGGATTTGGTAATCGAGGAATTGAAGGAAAAATTGAAACGATAAAATATGTAAGACAAAACAATATACCTTTTTTAGGGATCTGCTTAGGAATGCAAATGGCAGTAGTGGAATTTGCTAGAAATGTATTGGGAATAAAAGATGCTCATTCAGCAGAGTTAGATGAAACGACTAAAAATCCAGTTATTCATATTATGGAAGAGCAAAAAGATGTTGACCAAAAAGGTGGAACAATGAGATTGGGGGCTTACCCTTGTGTGATAAAGGAAGGGTCTTTGGCAAGTAAAGTTTATGGACAAAAGGAGATTTCTGAAAGACACAGACATCGTTTTGAGTATAATAATGAGTATCGTCAAAGGTTGGAAAGTGCAGGTTTAAAGATTTCTGGTACTTCTCCAGATGGCTTATTAGTGGAAATGGTAGAAATTGAAAATCATCCATATTTTATTGCTGGTCAATTTCATCCAGAGTTGAAATCTAGACCAAATAAGCCAGCACCATTATTTGTGGGATTAATAAAAGCTTGTTTTTAAATGGTTTAATATTCTATAATGATAATAGGTACGATAATGCTTTTTAGTATTGCAGGAGTTTTCAGAATGAAAAAAATTTAAGAAAGATTTTTTTCAAAAAGTCTTGACAAAAATGTTAAAAACATTTATAATTTATAATTGTCAAGAGGATAATTTTGCAGGTGTAGTTCAATGGTAGAACCTCAGCCTTCCAAGCTGATGACGTGGGTTCGATTCCCACTACCTGCTCCATTTATCTTGACAATTATAGGTTTAGTTGCAGGTGTAGTTCAATGGTAGAACCTCAGCCTTCCAAGCTGATGACGTGGGTTCGATTCCCACTACCTGCTCCAATTTATAGCAACTTACGAACTATAAAGAGTTTCGTAAGTTTTTTTATTTTTAGAAAAGATGAATTGAACTTAATAAAAATATCAAAATGTTCTCTTATCGAAGAAAGGAGGACATTTTTTATGTTTGAGTTTGAAGTAATACAAGCTTAAAAACCAAATGATGAAATACTAGAAATTATTAAAAGATATGAATACACAGTTAAAAATGGCAAAATTAAGCATTTAAAGGCTACTAATTTACAATTTATTAAGCCAACTGAATATTTAATTACATATCCTACTACTCTTACTATTTACGAATATAAAGTAAATGAAATAGCTAATAAGCCATTCTATATTAAAGAACATAAGCAAAAGTATAATCTTAAAGAAATAAAACAAATTCTTATAAAATTAAAAATTTAACTTTCTATTTTGCAGTTTTATAAAAAGTTTAGAGACTAGCTTGCAAAAGTGCATTTTAGTTAGGAAACATATGAGAGAATAAAAAAAATATAAATTTTTTCCAAAACTAGGGGTGTGAAAATGCACTTCTCTGAGCAAACATATAGAAGGATAAAAAATTTTAAACTTTTTTTACAATTTTGGTATACAAAACCTAAAAAAATTCACAGGTAAATTAGGAGGTAATATTTTATAAGATGTGGAACTTATGTAAGAGTATCAACAGATGACCAAAGAGATAATGGTTACTCTATTGATTCACAACTACGAATGATAAAAGAATATTGCGAGAAAAACAGTTATGATATTGTAGATGTATATAATGATGCAGGGCATTCTGGAAAAGATTTAATGCGACCAGAAATGCAAAGATTATTAAAAGACATTAAATCACACAAAATCGAAGTAATAGTTGCTATTAAAGTAGATAGACTTACTAGAAACAATTATGATGGATTTTGGCTTTTAAACTATTGTGAAGAACATGATGTCAAAATAGAGTTAATATTAGAGCCTTATGATGTATCTACTGCAAATGGTGAAATGATATTTGGAATGAATTTAGTATTTGGTCAAAGAGAAAGAAAAGAAATTGGAGCAAGAACAAAAAGAGTAATGGAAGAAATGGCTTTAGAAAAGGTACACCCAGCTAAAGCACCTTATGGCTATATTAGAAATAGTGAAACAGGTCATTTAGAAATAGAACATATTGAAGCACAAGTAGTTAAAGAAATATTTGAACTATGTAAGCAAGGTAAATCGACTAGAAGTATTGCAATGACTATGAAAAATAATAATTCTTATTTAAAAGTAGGAAAATGGACAAGCGATAGGGTTTATAAGATACTTACCAATTCTATTTATATTGGTATATTTGAATATGGTAAATATTGCAGAAAACCACAAGATATATTAAGAGTTGAAAACTACTGTGAGCCAATTATAGATATTGAAACATGGAATATAACAAGAAAAGTTTTGGAAAGAAACAAACACTCAAATTATGGAGAACATATCCACTTATTTACTGGTATTGTAAGATGTCCTACCTGTGGTAAAATACTATCTTCTACAAATTCTTTTAAGTATAGTGGGACACCAAAAGAAAAAGTATATTATCATTTAACTTGTAAAAATCCTAATTGTAAATCAAAAGGATTACATTATAGTTCTGACAAAATAGAAGAAAAATTAGTTAGAGTTTTAAATGAATTAACAAGATATATGTATGATATGGATAATGAAATTATAGTATGTAATTTTAGCAAAACAAAGGACATTAAAGATATAGAAAAAGTAATAGAAAAACTAAAAATGCAAGAGAAAAAGTTAGTAGATTTATATTTTAGTTCTACCTTAAATGTAGAAACAATTAACCATAAAAATGATGTAATTAAAAAAGAAATTGAAAACTTAAATAAGAAAAAACAGCAAATTGATCCAAATAATGACTTTAAAGAATACACCATAGAACTATTAAAAAAATTAGATTGTGATGTAGAACATGGTAAAGTTACAACTAATAACAAAATTGCATTTACATTTATCTTTAATAGTCTAAAAAAAAAACAAAACAAGAATTAATAAAAAAATTAATTGATTGCATAGAAATAAAAAGAAACAAAAATTATGATATTGAAATAACAAATGTTAAATTTTCAGAAGAGTTTATTTCAAAAAGTAGCAAAGCATATATAAAATATTTATATGAAATCTTGAAAAATAATAACATTGGATTTATCTATAAAGAAGCAATTGATAGTACAGAATTAGAAAAATTAAAAGAGGATTATTTTGTATTTTCAGATGAAAGAATTGGAGAATATTCAAAAGAAGAATTAGAAAAATATGTAGAACTATTGAAAGAGCATTTTTATACATATGGAGTTATAAATTGCCCATACATTGAAAATGGAAACATGATAGATAATTTAACATTAATACAAAAAAATATAAGCAAAAATGGTAAGGAGGAAGCAAATTATGAAGCATCTTAATAAAGAAAATATAAACAAAAATCAAGTAGAAACAGTAGAACAGTTTAAAGTGCTTTCATATTTAAAAAGCACATTTAATCTTGATGAAATTGAACTATATTTATATGATAAAACTACAATAAAGTTAATTGATAAAAATAAAGTACAAGCATATTTTAAATATAATAAACAAACTAAAAAAGTACAATTTTATGAAAAAATACATTAAAAAAATGAATTAGAAAGATGAGATTTATAAAAAAATCTTGTCCCAGCAAGCACTGAATTTGGATATAAGCCAAATTCAAATATGGGAACTTCATCCCCAATCCCCAAAAATAAAAATAAGAAAGAAGGAAAGATTATGAATAATGAAAAAGTGAAATATTTAATTGATATAATAAAAAAATGGATATAGAGAATAAATTAAGACTTGCAATATGTATGTGCGATAATTATAGTCATACAGACATTGTCTATAACAAAACAGAAATGTATAAATATTTTGATAATTTGCTAAAAGAAATTAATATAGACTACAGAACAACAACTGTTAATTTTGCAAACTATCCATACACAATGTTTGCTATATCAAAAGTTATAGAAATGAATTCAATAGAACAAAATAGAGTAGCATTATATTTATTTAATAGTATAAATTTTAAAATTAAAAATTGTAAAAGTATTGACATTGAAGAACAAATGTTTTAAGATGTATACAATAAGAAAAGGACGTGAGATTATGGAAGAAAATAAACTAGTAATTCAAAATGAATTAGCAAATGAAGATATAAAAAATTTAATATACACAATTAGAGAAAAACAAGTTATGATTGATAATGATGTAGCTAGGTTATACCATTATGAAACAAAGAGAATAAATGAGACTGTAAAAAGAAATATTGAACGTTTTCCAGTAGAATTCTGTTTTCAATTAAGTAATAGCGAATATGAATCTTTGAAGTCGCAAATTGCGACTTCAAACACTCGTGGAGGAAAACAGAAATTACCTTATGTTTTTACTGAAAAAGGAATTCTAATGTTATCAGGATTGTTAAAAAATGAAATTGCCATTGAAGTAAGTATAAGAATAGTGGAAGCATTTGTAGAAATGAGAAAATTTATATCTTCAAACGGACAAGTATTTGAAAGACTAACGAATGTAGAATATAAATTACTAGAACATGACAGAAAATTTGATGAAATCTTTAATCAGTTTCAGTTGGAAGAAAATATCAAACAGAGGATATTTTTTGATGGTCAAATATATGATGCATATAGTATCATTGTAGATATTATAAAAAGAGCAAATAGCAAGATTTTAATTATAGATAATTATATTGATGACAGTGTTTTGAAAATGTTAACTAAAAAGAGAAGCAATGTGGAAGTAGTTATACTAACCTCAGACAAAAGCAATATTGAAAATTTAGATGTTAAAAAATTCAATAAAGAATATCCTATTTTAAAAGTTTCTAAAACTAATAAATTTCATGATAGATTTATTATTGTAGATAATAAAGAAATGTATCATCTAGGAGCGTCAATAAAAGATTTAGGTAAAAAATGTTTTGGAATTAACAAAATAGAAGATAAGGAAATTATAGAAAAGATTATCAATTTATAAAATCAAAAGTAACGAATAATAATTAATATAGTTTTTTAAAATGGTTGAAAAAACATATAAATGTGAAAGGCAGTGCAAAATTATGGAAGATATAGAATTAAAAGATATAAGTATAACTGAATTTGAAAAAGAATTATATTCATATTATTTACAAATATTTCCGGAAGATGAAAGAAAACCATTAGAATTAATACAATCATCTTGTGAAAAGAAATATACAAAGATTATAGAAATTTTATATAAAAGTGAATTAGTAGGTTTTATGCTATTAAATAGGGTTAAAGACAAGGGGTATGTTGTTTTAGATTATTTAGCGATATTACCACAATATAGAAATAGTAAATTTGGTACTAAAGCATTACAAATTTTATTAGAGCAAGAAAAAGAAAGCAGAGGTATTTTTATAGAGATTGAAAAAGCTGGATTAGGTAAAGATACAGAAGAAAATTTATTAAGAGAAAAGAGAAAAAATTTTTATAAAAAAATAGGCTTTAAAAAATTAAATTTTGATTTATTTTTATTTGATGTTATATATACACCTTATTTATTTTCAAATATAAAAGATAATGAAGATGTGATTATTGACGAAATATTAAATATTTATGAAGCAATATCAGGAAAAGAGAGAATAGAACAAAATTGTAAGATATTGAAGAAGTTAAGATTTGAGGAAATAAACAAAAATAATATAAAGATAGCAGCAAGAGTACAATATGAGATTTTTCCTAATTCAAGTGCATATTCAGTATATAAATCGAAAATTGCAGGAGAAAGAAAAGATTTATACATAGGATATATAGCTTATATTGGAAATATACCAGTTGGTGTAACAGGTATTTATGAAATTCCAGAATATTCAGATACTGCATGGTTAAGTTGGTTTGGAATAAAGAAAGAATATCGAAAATTGGGATATGGAAAACAAATATTAGATTATACAATTGAAAAGGCAAAGAATCTAAAGAAAAAGTACTTGAGATTATATACTTTTGAAATTTGGAATAGTGAAGCACAGTCATTTTACAAAAGAAATATGGATTTAGGAGAATACTATTATAATGATAAAGAACATAAAGAGGTATTTGATGGAAAACCAAAGATATTTAGTATAAGTTTATGTAGTGAAAAAGTAGAATTATGGAATAACAAGTTTATAAACATATCAGAAGATGAAGATTCACATGAAAAAAGCCTACTAATGATGAAAGAAGGTGGAATTATAGATTAATAAAGGAATGTGGAGGTAGACAATATTGAATAACCTAAAAAAGCAAATAGTATTTAGTGATTATGATGGTACAATATATATAACAGAAGAAAATATGTTAACAAATGTAAAATCCATTAAAGAATATAGAAATTCAGGTGGGAAATTTGTAATTGTCACAGGTAGAAGTAAAACAAGTGTTAGTAATGTAATAAAACAATATAATATTCCTTATGACTATATAATTTCAAATAATGGAGCAGTAATTTATAATAGTGATATGCAAAAAATATATGAACAATCAATTGATATAGATATTTCAAATAAAATAATAGATTATTTAAATACTAAGGAAAATATAGAAATATTTTTTTATGATGATGAAGATAAAGTAGAATATCATAATCAAAAACTATTGAAATTACGAATAAAAACATTTGATTATAAATTAGCTCAAAATATTGAAGATGAGATAAATAGTATATTTAATGAGTATATTAAAGCACATTCAGCATTTCCAGGCATGTATTATGATAATCATAATTTTGTAATAGTAGATATTGTTTCAGTAAATGCTGGAAAGGAAAATGCAATAAAAAAGTTATTGGAGATATTAAATATAGAAAAAGAACAAGTAGCTACAATTGGAGATGGAAGAAATGATATTGCAATGATAAAAGAATATAATGGATATGCAATGGAAACTGCTGAGATTGACGTGAAAAGGTCTTCTAGCAAAATTTTTAAAAGTGTAGAAGATGTATTAGAATATTTAAGAAAATAGAAAAATGCTATAAAATAAAGACTTTGAAAAAAGCTTGCAAAATATATAAATTTAACAATAAATTATTTGTTTTCTTCTAAGTTCTATCAAGAAAACATGTGACAACAATTAAGGAGGAAAAATTATGGAAAATATCATTATTACAGCAAAAAATATGTCTGAACTGATAAGCAAATCTTTTATGGAATGCCTTTTCAAAGAGGAGGAAGATACTTCCGATTGTGTCAAAGTTGAGGGGGTGACAGGCAATTTTGCACTTCATCTTCAGCGATTAGAAGAACAGCGGGAAATTGTAACTGCCCTGCTTGCCGAACTTCCTGCTGAATTTAAGAAGGGGTATACTTTCCTTAATATTTGCACTAACAAAAATGGCGTGTTGTGGACAGGAGAACACAGAATTTGCGAACAGCTTATTGTTATGGCAATTGGTTTGAAGTTAATGGATTATTGCATGCCAAGACAGATGTGGGATATTTTGCCAGGTGGAGTACCTTATATAATTGTTAAATAACAATATGCCAAAAATAAGAATTTATTCTTTCCACTTCGTAAGAGGTGGTTTCTTTTTATCTGTTTTTCAAAATATTTATGTAATGCAGAATATATAGAAGACATGGAAAATGATAATTGCATATTTTATAAAAAATTACCAATACTACTAATATGAAAAAGTTATTTTTAATTAGAAATCCTAAAGTATTTCAAGGAGAGAAATATATTCATACCCATACAAATTATTTTGAAGGTTGGTATTTTAAAAATTGTAACACCAACCAAGGAATCTCTTTTATTCCAGGAATTAGTATCAGTAGAGAAGAAAAAAAGGCATTTATACAAGTAATAACACAAGATTGTTCTTATTTTGTAAATTATGACATAAAAGATTTTAAATTTAACACAAATCCATTCTATATCAAGATTGGAAAAAACTATTTTTCCGAAAGTGGAATAAAAATTGATATTAAAAATGATGAGCAAAATTTAAAAATTTATGGTAAGATACAATATTCTGACAGCCAAAACATTCGAACCAATCTTTTCAATCCTAACATAATGGGACCATTTTCCTATATTCCATTTATGGAATGTAACCATGCAATATTAAGTATGAGAAATGTAATAAATGGATGGATTGCTATCAATCATCATAAAATAATATTTAATAATGATATTGGATATATAGAAAAGGATTGGGGGAGTTCTTTCCCTAAGTCCTATTTATGGTGTCAAGGAAACCATTTTAAAAACTCGAAAAGTTCTTTTATGATTTCTATTGCCAATATTCCATTTAAATGTTTTAGTTTTACAGGGCTAATTTGTGATTTGGTAATAGACAATCATAATGAGTTTAAGTTTACGACTTATAATCATGCAAAAATACAAAAGTATGAGATAAATAATTTAATAAATGTAATTTTAACCAAAGGTTCTTATCGTTTAAATGTGGAAACAAAGTGTGATAAAGGACTAAAACTCATGGCACCTGTTAAAGGAAAAATGGAAAAAGATATTTTTGAGAGTATATCGGCTAATATTACAGTAACTTTAAAAAAACACAATCATGTCATTTTTTCAGATAGTAGTCAAAATTGTGGTTTAGAAATTGTTGAGTGATATTCAATATCTTGTTTTTCATACATTTCAGGGTTTAAACCAAATCTAGTTTTCCTATACGTGAAATAAGGGACTGCCGATTTATGAAAAAAAACATAGGCAATTGACTTTTTCCTAATTTTTTGTTACATTCATGGTAGATAAATATAAGAAAGAAGAGGGAAAATGAAAGAATTAAGCCAAAAAAATAATGTAATACCATTTAACCTAGCAAGGCAAAAAGCATATTATAGCTTTTATCGAACATTAAAGCAGTTATATGGTAAAAATAATATAACTGAAAAAGACTTTCAAAATAAGTGGTATGAGAATTTGGTAAAAGAAACTAATATTATAGCAGATGGTTGGTATAATCCACCACCAAAAGGAATGGCAGTATTATTTGGTAATAGAATATCATTTGATTCGTTAAGGAATGAAGAAAATTGGTCTAATAATACTATAATGAATTATTTCTATGTTCTGAACAAATTTTTTTTGAGCATAGGTTAAAAAATTGTATCATTAGTAAAACAGATAAAGTATCCTTAGATTTAGGACATACTTTTCCAAAATTAAAATGTAATCAAGAAAAAGATATGTTAACACAAATAGAAAAGCAAGAAATAAGTCAAGCTAGAAAGTTTATTAATGAAGATAGTAAATGGGAATTTACAGAAGAAATGCAATTTACAATAGAACCTCAATTAATATCTACAGAAGATTTTAACTTACCACAAATTTCACAACATTATCTTGTTAAAAAAGAAAAAGATAGATTTATAGTTTGCACAGATATTGATAAAATATTAGAAGAATATCAACTAATAAACTAAATTTTAAAAGAATGATAAATTTATTGATGAATGCTTTTAATTTGCTTGTAAATTTTTGCAATTTAGTGTAAAATACCAATATATTGTAAATAATGATAAAAGACAGTAAATTGGAGAAAAAAGGAGCAATCAAGAACCGTCCCCAATTGGTAAGGAGAAAAAATGAGATTTGTAAAAAACGAAGAAGATAAAAAAGAATATAAGAAATTTTTAGAAGGGCATGAAAGAGGAAATTTTCAACAATCTTTAGAATGGGCAGAAGTTAAAAAACCAAACTGGCAACCAGAAGTTATTTTAGCAGAAGGAGACAAGGGAGAAATTATTGGATCTTTATGTGTATTAATTCGAAAAATACCAATCTTTGGTAATATTATGTATTCTTCAAGAGGACCAGTGTGTAACATTCATGATATGGCAGTTATGAAACAATTAACAGATGGGGCAAAAGAATTGGCTAAAAAATATCAAGCAATTGTTTTGCGAATGGAACCAGATATTGTAAGTGAAGACCAAGATTTTAGAAATGTTGTAACTAGTTTAGGTTATCAAATTAAAGATGATGCCAAAGACTTCAAAGATGAAATTCAACCAAGGTATGTATTTCGTTTAGACATTAAGGGAAAGACAGAAGAAGAAGTTATGGCAGGATTTAAGCAAAAATGGAGATATAATATTCGTCTAGCAACCAAAAAAGGAGTGACCATTAAAGATGGAACGAAAGAAGATTTAAAAGATTTTCACAAAATTATGATAGAAACAGGAGCAAGGGACGGATTTATCATTCGACCTTTAGAGTATTTTGAAAAGATGTATGACTGTTTAGGTTCAAAGCATATGAAAATTTTAATGGCATATTATGAAGGAAAGCCAATATCAGGGGTCATTCCTATTTTCTATGGTAATAAAACTTGGTATTTATATGGGGCAAGCAGTAATGAACATCGTAATCTCATGCCAAATTATTTATTACAATGGGAAATGATAAAAATGGCAATTCAAAGAAAAGATGATGTATACGATTTTAGAGGGGTTTCAGGTGTAGTAGATGAAAACCATCCACAATATGGTTTATATCGATTTAAGCAAGGATTTGGTGCAACCTTTACAGAGTTTATAGGAGAAGTTTATATGCCCTATAAGCCTCTTACTTATAAATTATATCGTTTTTCAGAAAAGGCTTTTCGAACAATTCGACAATTTAAAAGAAAGTTATAAAAATTGCCAAAGGGGACGAACCTTTTTGGCACAGAGTTGTTAAAGAAAGATAAGGATGATAAAAGTGAATACATTAGTAATAGAAAAGGAAGATTTAAGGCATAATATAGAACAAATCAAAAAATTTGCTAGTAAAACAGGAAAAGATGATAATGGAAACCCATTAAAAATTATAGCAGTTGTAAAAGCGAATGGATATGGATTAGGACTAGTAGAATATACTAAATTTTTAATCGATAATGGGATTTCATTGTTTGCAGTAGCAACCATAGAAGAAGCTTTAGAACTAAGAAAAGCAGGAATAAAAGAAGATATTTTAATGTTATCTTCTACAGCCATTCAAAAAGATGTGGAAACTTTAGTACAAAATAAGATTATTCTAACCATTGGTTCAAAAGCAGATGTTGAAGTTGCCAGTAAGATAGGAGAAGAACGAAATCAAACAATAAGAGCACATTTGAAAATTGACACAGGATTTGGACGTTATGGATTTGTATACAGTAATCGTGATGAAATGATAGAAACCCTAAAACAAATGAAAAATATTCAAATTGAAGGGACTTTTTCGCATTTTTCCAGCAGTTTTTATGATGATAAGTATACCCAAAAACAATTCCGAAGATTTATAGACTGTGTAGAAGTATTAAAGATGAATGAAATACAAACAGGTATGTTACATATTTGTAATTCATCAGCTTTTTTGAAATTTCCTGAAATGCACTTAAATGCAGTTAGAGTAGGTTCAGCTTTTTTGGGAAGAATATCATGTAAAAATACAATTGGCTTAAAGAAAATTGCTTATTTAGAATCCAAAGTAGCAGAAATAAAAACCTTACCAAAAGGATTCAACATAGGTTATTCTAATATTTATACAACACCAAAAGAAATGAAAGTAGCCATTGTTCCTTGTGGTTACATGAATGGTTTTAATGTAAAAAATGATAAAGACATGTTTCGTACAATTGATAAAATGCGCTATCTATTAGAAAGTGTAAAGGCATTTTTTAAAAAACAAAATAAATATGTAAATATAAAAGGAAGTTCATGTAAGATTTTAGGCAGAATTGGAACCTATCATGTAGTGTGTGATATGGAAGGAAAAAATATAAAAGTAGGAGATACAGCAATTTTTTCAATTAATACCAAATTTGTAGATTCTAACATAAGAAGGGAGTATAGATAAGAATGAGTGAGGAAAAAGAAGAGAAAAACAAAACAGGCTTTTTTCAAAAAATTTGGAATTCCATTACAAAAATTGAAAAGTATCCAGACTTGGCAGCGCAAGGATTAGGCAAAGCCTTTTCCTATATTAGCAAAATAGTTGCTATACTAGCTGTTATTCTTTGTTTAGGAATTATGTATCAAACTCATCAAATATTACAAGAAGGAATAGAGTATTTACAAAATGAATTTCCAAATTTTTCTTATAAAGATGGAAGATTAGACGTTATGGCAGAAAATAGACTAACTATTTCAGAAGATGATTCTTATGTTGGAAGGGTTATAATTGATACTAAAATAGAAGAAGAATCAGTCATTAATCAATATATGAACGAAATAACCAAATCAGGAAGTGGCATAATTGTATTAAAAGATAAGCTAATCTTGAAAAATGGAGCAGTAGCAGGAACTATCAATTATCGTTATAGTGACCTTTTAGGACAAATGGGAATGAATGAATTTACTAAACAAGAGATAATTGATTATGCCAATAGTTCACAAATTATAACACTTTATATTAGTATATTTTTAACCATATTTATTTATAGTTTTATTATGTATTTATTAACAACCCTATCAAATGCCGTATTTTTAGCTGTATTTGGCTATTTAACCACTTGGGTGGCACATATTAAAATGAGATTTTTAGCAATATTTAATATGTCAATATATGCTTTAACATTATCGATTTTCTTAAATATGCTATATATTGCAGTTAATATATTTATAGATTTTAAAATGGAATATTTCCAAGTCATGTACGTTTCAGTAGCAGCCATTTATTTGGTAGCAGCCATATTTTTACTAAAGACAGAATTTATGAAACAACAAGTAGAATTAATGAAAATTGCTGAGGCACAAGCTATTGTGAGAAAAGAGATGCAAGAACAAGAAGAAAAACAAGAAAAAGAGAAAGAAGAAAGAAAAAAGAAAGATAAAGAAGAACAAAAGAAAAAACAGGAAAACGAAAAGGAAGATAAAAAAGGTAAAGTTGGCGGAAAAGGAGAAGAACCACAAGGGTCAAATGCCTAAGATTTTTAAAAACTATAGTTTAGTAGAGGCATTTTAGACAACAGAAAGGAAGGTTAGAAATGAGTAAAAAGAAAGAAGAAAATAAGGAACAAAAGTTATGGATAATCTTGATTAGTCTAATTTTATTAGTAGCCTTAGTTACAGGATTAGCTGTATTTATGATGAAAGATAAAAAAAAGGAAGAAGAAAATACATTAGCTTACACAGACCTAATCAAAGAATTATCCTATGGAAATATTGAAAAAATTGAAATGACAGTAGGTAGTACAAGTATAAAAGTTAAACAAAAAAATGTAGAAGAAGAAAAAAAGGCAATTGTTCCTAATACAGAAAGTTTTATTGGTTTGGTACAAGAAAAAGTGGCAGAAGGAAACGAAATTGAATTAATACAAAAACCAAGAAGTGCGTTAGCACAAATTCCGTCGTTTATTATATCATTTTTACCAACTTTGATTATGCTTGCCTTATTTATCATGATATTTAAAATGCAAGGATTAGGCGAAAAAGGTAAAGTATATGATGATACAGAAAGAAAAACAAAAATAAAGTTTGATGATGTGGCTGGATTAGATGAAGAAAAAGAAGAATTAGTAGAAATTGTTGAGTTTTTAAAGAAACCAGAAAAATTTACACAAATGGGAGCTAAAATTCCAAAAGGTGTTTTATTATATGGAAAGCCAGGAACGGGTAAAACATTAATTGCTAAAGCGATTGCAGGAGAGGCAGATGTACCATTTATTTCCATGAGTGGATCTGAATTTATCGAAATGTTTGCAGGTTTAGGAGCATCACGTGTAAGAAAGTTATTTGAAAAGGCAAGAAAATTATCTCCATGTATTGTATTTATAGATGAAATAGATGCTATTGGTGCAAGAAGAACTTCAAATAGTGGAGCAGAAACAGAAAATAATCAAACATTAAATCAATTATTAGTAGAAATGGATGGTTTTAGTTCAGAAGAAACCATTATCATATTAGCAGCAACCAATCGACCAGAAATGTTAGATAAAGCTTTATTAAGACCAGGAAGATTTGATAGACAAATTACCATTCCAACACCAGATTTAAAAGGAAGATTAGAAATTCTAAAAATACATGGAAAAGATAAGAAAATATCAGAAGATGTAAACTTAGAAAGTATTGCAGAAGATACCGCAGGATTTACTGGTGCAGAATTAGCCAATATTTTAAATGAAGCAGCAATTATTGCCACTAAAAATGGTCATGAAGGAATTGAAAATGATGATATTGAAGAAGCGGTTAAAAAAGTAACAGTAGGTATTGAAAAACGTACAAGAGTGTATTCAGAAAAAGACAAAAAGTTAACTGCTTATCATGAGGCAGGACATGCGGTAGTTAGTAGATATTTACCAACTCAAACAGATGTTAAAGAAGTATCAATTATACCAAGAGGTGTAGCAGGTGGCTATACGATGTATAAATCAGATGAAGATAAATATTATATTTCTAAAACAGAAATGCAAGAAAAACTAATTGGCTTATTAGGTGGACGAGCAGCAGAAAAATTAGTATTAGATGATATTTCAACAGGAGCTAGTAATGATATTGAAGTAGCAACCAAAATAGCTAGAGATATGGTAACGAAATATGGTATGAGTGATACTCTAGGACCAATTGATTTCCAGGGAAAAGAGCCATACGAAATGCAAATGTTTGGAGAAGATATTGGCGATAAAATAGGTAAAGAAGTAAAAATGTTAATTGATACAGCTTATCATGATGCTCAAATTTTATTACAACAACATAGAGATAAATTAGATAGAATCGCACAGGCTTTATTAGAAAATGAAAAAATTAATGAACAAGATTTTAAAAAGTTTTTTAATGAATAGTGTGCAATAAAAATAATGATTTTGGGGATGGAAGAAGAATTTTTCTTTCGTCCCCAAAATCATTTTTCTCAACTGTATAGTATTAATAATAAAGTTTATATACCATTAGTACACCCATAATTGAATTAATAAGTGTCAAGCCAAGTGTAATAGCAGATAAAATAATACCAGAAAGAGAAAAGCCGTTTTTTTCATTTTTTCTAGCAATACATCCTAAGGTAAGCCCTGTAATCGTAACAGGATAACCCAATAATGGTAGTAACCAAGCTATGATTCCGGCAAAGTCCTAAAACAAAAGATGCAATTGATTTTCCACCAACTTTTGTTTCTTTTTCTTTATTTTCTTCCATCTTTCATTCCTCCCCTTATAATTTATGATAATTCTAGTATACTAGACCATGTAAAACTTGTCAATTGATAAATCGACATAAATTTTGTAATTCATTGTAAATTACAATTGTTTATGATATGATAACAACAATAATATAGGAAAAGAGAGATAACATTAAAATAAGTAGGTTTTGATATGAAAAGTAAAGTTAGAGTATGGGTTGATCAAAAAGATATAAAAATAAGTTGTACAAATGATAAAATAATTAATATAACTG
Source organism: Clostridia bacterium (assembly GCA_022795075.1). Classification (GTDB taxonomy): domain Bacteria; phylum Bacillota; class Clostridia; order TANB77; family CAG-508; genus CAG-269. The sequence continues at coordinate 24,881 of JAAWGB010000016.1, forward strand.
GAATGATTGGGTCAGGTAAAACGACAACAGCCAATCAATATAGAACAGATAGTAATTATATTGTTATTTCATTGGATTGTTTATATAGAGGGCAAGATAAAGAAAATATGAATCAAGATACCGAAGAGATAAATCAGTTATTAAAGCAAAAGTTTCCCAATCAAGATAATGAGCAATATTTTAAACAATATTATGATGAGATATTGAAATATATTAATCGAGAAAATAAGCCTATTACATGGGTAATAGAAGGTCAACATATTTATAGATATTTAAATTTTGAAGATTTGAAAGGAACTTTGATAGTTAAGAGAACTTGTTTAATGAATTGTTGGAAAAGGTCAATTACTAGGCATGTTAAAAAGAAAAAAACACAGTTAAAAAATGGTGAGATTACGAAAAAACAATATCATAACAATATTTGGTATTGGATAAAAAGAAGGACGAAACAATTGAAATATTATAAAAAGTTGAACCAATTTTTAGATGAAATTTTAAATGTTAACTAAAGTGGAGGGAAAAATAATGGATAAAGATTTTGAAAGATTAATAAAAGAGGCTAAAACTTTAGCAGTAAAAAGAAAAATAAGTGAATATGCGGTAGTAGGCTACCAAACAATAAAATTATGAAATTAAAAGATTTATTACCAGAAATGTATAGAACCAAACAAGAATAAGTAAAAGGAAAGAAGGTGTTAGTATGACAATTAGAGAGGCCATTTATCAAGCAATGATACAATTAAAAATGAAAAAGATAGAAAGTCCAAAATTAAAGGCGAGATTATTAATGCAATTTATGTTGGGAAAAACAAGACAATACATAATGGTATATGATGAAAAAAAGCTAACACAAGAACAAGAAGAAAAATACTTTAAAAATGTAGAAAAGCTAATAAAAGGAATTCCTTTGCAACATATTACTCATCAGCAAGAATTTATGAAAATGAATTTCTATGTTAATAAAGATGTATTAATACCAAGACCAGATACAGAAATACTAGTAGAGGAAGTTATTCAAATTGCCCAAAAAATTCGTGCCAAAAAAATATTAGACTTATGTACAGGAAGTGGAGCAATTGCGATTTCACTTGCAAAATATATTCAAGATAGTCAAATTACAGCAACAGATATTAGTAATAAAGCTTTAGAAATAGCACAAAAAAATGCTAAGAATAATCAAGTAGAAAATCAAATTGCTTTTTTATCCTCTAATTTATGGGAGGAACTACCAAAAGAAAAATATGATATGATTGTATCCAATCCACCTTATATCAAAAGAGAAATTATAAAGTCGTTAGAAGAAGAGGTACAAAAAGAGCCACTTATGGCATTAGATGGAGGCTGGGATGGTTTAGATTTTTATCGAAAAATAGTCAAGCAAGCTTATGAATATTTAAAATATGGTGGTTATTTATGTTTAGAAATTGGATATGACCAAAAAATAGATGTTATTGAATTAATTGAACAGGAAGAAAAATATACAGATACATATGGAAAAAAAGATTTATATGGAAATGATAGAGTAATTATAACCAAAGTAGGAGATTAAAGGATTTTTAGGCAGATAAGCTTTATTTTTTGAAATAGAATAAAAAATAAGAGGAGGAACAAAAGTGTCATTTTCTTCAGATGTTAAACAAGAATTAAATAAAAATACCAATCTAGCCAATAAAGATATTGTAAAAAATGAATTGTTGGGATATTTTATTTCTGGTAATACAAATGTACGAAATCATAAAGAAATAAAATTTTCAACAGAAAGTGATTACAATATTAATCGATTTTCAAAACTCTTATCCAATTTAAATATAAATCATAAAATTGAAATATTACGGAAAAATATTTGTTATTACACTAAAAATAAAAGAGGTTAATTTTATTTCTATAGAAAATAAACAAATTTATTTGAAATTAGAAAAGAATTTAAAAGAAGAAAGCAGGAAAGCAATTATTCGTGGAGCTTTTATGGGTTCAGGTTCCATTAATAATCCTAAAAAAAAGTATCATTTAGAAATCGATTTTGGAAATGAAGAGAATTTGTTAGCAGTAAAAAAAATGCTAGAACAATTAGGAATTCGTGTAAAAGCCTTTGGGTTAGCAATTTATATTAAAGAAGGAGAAGAAATATCAAAATTTTTAGCATTAATTGGAGCAGCAAAAGCAGTTATGGAATTTGAAGACATTCGAATTCAAAAAGAAATGAGGGGAAAAGTCAATCGCTTAGTAAATTGCAAAACAGCTAATTTAAACAAAACAATTAATGCTTCTATTACACAAATTGCAGCGATTAAAAAATTGCAAGAAAAGGGAGTATTTTCAAAACTAGATGATAATTTGAAAGAAATTGCTATATTACGATTAGAAAATCCTAATATGCCATTGATTGATTTGGGAAAATTATTAAAAGAACCACTTGGAAAATCGGGCGTTAATTATCGATTGAAAAAAATTATTGAAATAGCCCAAAATTGCTAAAGTTTTCAATAAAAATAACCTTTTTTATTAAAATAGAGATTACTGTAAAGATAGGAATTTTTCGATTCTAATAATAGAAAAATGAATGATAACAAATAGGGGACTTATAAAAAAGAATGATAAAAAGAGGAGGAGAAAATTGCCCCAAAATTAATTTTTAGGACAATTTGAAAGAAAAAGTGAAACAAAAAGAACTAGGAATTTATATTCATATACCATTTTGTAAAAGTAAGTGTTATTATTGTGATTTTACTTCCTATACAAGTCAAGGTGAGGGAAAAATAGCAAGTTATATGAGGCAAGTAAAAAAAGAAATGAATTTGTATGATTTTAGTAAATATCACGTTACAACAATTTATATAGGTGGAGGAACCCCTTCTTTTATAGATGAGAAATATATTGAACAATTAATGGAAGAATTAAAAGTAAGATTGCTAAAAAATCAAACCAAGTGGGAAGATATAGAAATTACAATAGAAGTAAATCCAGGTACGATTACAAGAAAAAAGTTAGAGTGTTATAAACAAGTAGGAATTAATCGACTTAGCATCGGCCTACAAAGTACAAAGGATGAGTTATTAAAACAAATAGGAAGAATTCACAATTATCAAGATTTTATAGAAACTTATGAACTGGCAAGTAAGATAGGTTTTGCCAACATAAATGTAGATTTGATGATAGGGTTACCAAATCAAACGATTCAAGATGTAAAACAAAGTTTAGAGGAGATTAAAAGACTACAGCCTAATCATGTGAGTGTGTATTCTTTGATAGTAGAGGATGATACAAAATTAGGTGAATTATTAGATAAAGAGATACTTCAGTTGCCAAAAGAAGAATTGGAAAGACAGATGTATTGGTATGTAAAAGATACTTTAGAGTTAAATAGTTATAAACATTATGAAATTTCTAATTTTGCAAAAGAAGGAAAAGAATCCAAACATAATAAGAATTGTTGGGAACAAAAAGAATACATAGGGCTAGGAGCTACTGCACATTCTTATTTAGATGGTGTTCGCTTTTCTAATCAAGATTTTTCGAATTTAGAGGAATGGAATTTTTTAGACAAAATAATAGAGGAAAAGCAAACATTAGAGGATAAAAGTAAAGAGTATATGTTACTAGGTTTAAGAAAGATTGAGGGAGTGAGTATAGGCTTGTTTAAGGAAAAGTATGGATCCAATCCTCTTTTTATGTTCCGAAGTGAACTGGATAAATTAGTTAGAGAAAATTTATTAGTGGTCGATGGGGATTGGATTCGATTGACTAATAAAGGTCTTGATTTTGCAAATTTAGTTTGGGAGGAATTTGTGTAACGATAGAAATTATTTAAAGTAAGTTTGCGGTTAAACAGTTTGATAATTGAATAAGATGTAAGTCAGTTAATTATGCAAACTTGTTAAAAGTGTTTTTGGTTTTGATACAATTAAAAACATAAGCATTAATTTTGCCTATTTTAAAAGTAATCATACATTGAAAAGACTAATTCATTATTAGAAAAGGGCATAGGAAATAATAAAAGTTAAACTTAAATGTATACGATTTTTTAAAATGGTAAAAGATAACAATATATAAAATTATCAAAAAATACAAAAGAAATGAAGGGGAATTATAATGAAACAATTTATTAGAAATTTTAAATTAGCTAGAAATAATAATAGGACTAATAAAGGTATTACATTAATTGCTTTGGTCATTACCATTATTATACTTTTAATTTTAGCAGGAGTAAGTATAGGCACTCTAACAGGAGAAAATGGAATTTTAAATAAGGCAACAAAAGCTAGAGAAGAAACAAAAAAGGAATCAGCAAAAGAAAAAATAGAATTAGAAGTATTAGGAAGTCTAGATGATAATGGAAAGCTAGATATAGACGAATTAAAAGAAAAATTTAAAAAACACTTAAATATAAGTGATAGTGATATTACTACAAATGAAGATGGAAGTTTGACTGTCAAATTAGATGGCTATGTATTTGAAATTAGCGAAGAAGGAAAAGTAACACAAAAAGGAACTTATGAAAATACGGATCAACCAATTCAAAATGGTGGTTGGAATGGTGATAAAAAAGTAAATCCCCCTAATTTAATGAATAATGAATTAACAGCTTGTTATTGGGATGAAAGCGAAAATGAAGTAACAGGAGATACAGGAGAAAATTGGTACCAATATGTAGCAGGAGATAATGAAACTGACACGAAAACCAGTAAATGGGCAAATGAGTATGGAAACCAATGGAGTAGCGACAGAAACATCCAGTTCAAGTATTGGAGATGTAGAAATAAGTGATACTGTAAAAATGGTAAGTAAACCAAATGTAAGTAGTTGGAGATATATTACAGTAGGAAATAGTTATAAAAATGCTTTTAACTATGACAGAAAAAAAGAAAGTCATTTAATGAAAAATAGTGAATGGGGAGCAGTAGCTTATTTAACCCAAAGCCAATATGGAAGAAATGGACATGAAATAACAATTAATAATAGTAGTAGTTTTATAACAGGAAATGCAGGAAATAGTGTTTCAGCAAGTCAAGCAGCAGGAACAACCAATGCTTATAACACTCAAAAAGGAGTTTTAGCAAGTACCACAGGAAATATTTATGGAGTTTACGATTTATCAGGTGGAGCATTTGAAATGGTAACAAGCTACATTTCAAATGGAAATACAAATTTATCAACTTATGGAGGAACTATGATAGCCAAAACGACAGCAGATATGGAAGGTTATCAAACACTTAGTACAAAATATGTAACGGTATATCCTTATAATAATACAGGTGATGGTCATGCTAATAATTATACAAACTATAAAAATTTAGGATATGGATATGGAGATGCTATATTGGAAACGTCATCTAATAGTGGTAATTCTACAAGCTGGCATGGCGACTACTTGTATTTTCCATGTTTGGGCAATCCGTTTGTGGTACGTGGGAGCTATTGTGCTGATACTTCCAATGCGGGAATCTTCTATTTTAGCAGTTTCAGTGGTGGCATCGACGACAGAGTCTTTTCGTTCCGTGTGGTCTTGGCTGGTGTTTAGCATTTTGCCATACAAAAATTGAGACTGTAAATATTTTTATTTAAACGAAAGTATGTAAGAAGAAGTCCTAGAATGACATTGTGTGTGAATTTTGTTACCATTCACTGAAAACAAATTATATATTATTGTAGTCTTTTGTAAGTTTAAATGGTGCCCAGTGAACCATAACATAAAAAGAAAAAATGTTCGCAAAAAGTATTGACAAATTTTAAAATTGGCGATACAATAAAGCGAACATTTTTTTAGTAAAAATTTAGGAGGAATAAAATGATAACAACCTTACATATCAAAAACATAGGAATTATTGAAGATATAATCATAGATTTTAATAAAGGATTAAATGTATTAACAGGAGAAACTGGAGCAGGAAAAACCTTAATCATAGATTCTTTGCAAATCATATCAGGGGGAAGATTTTCAAAAGAAATGATACGAAAAGGAGAAAATCAATCTTTTGTAGAATTATGTATGTATGAACCACAAAATAAAAATGCTATAGATGGTAATATTATAGTTTCAAGAGAAATCAATTTAAATGGGAAAAACATGTGTAAAATCAATGGAAGAATGGTAACAGTAAATGAATTAAAAGAATTTATGAGTACATTCATTGAAATACATGGGCAAAATGACAATCAAAACTTATTAGAAAATAGAATGCACTTAAATTATTTAGATGGTTTTATAGGAGAAGAAATAGTTAATCAAAAACAAAAATATACAGAATTATATGAGCAATTTTGTGAAATCAAACAAGAATTAAAAAACAACTTTGGAGATGAAAAAGAAAAGCAAAGAAAACTAGATTTATTGCAATATCAAATTAAGGAAATCGAAGTAGCTAAGTTGAAAGTAAACGAAGAAGAGGAATTAGAAGAAAAAAGAAAAATAATGGCAAATGCAGAAAAAATAACGCAAAATTTACAAGAAGCTGATACCTTAATTTCAGAAAGTGGAATTGACAGTATCAGTATGGCAATACGAGCATTAGAAAAAATTGAACAAATTGACAGTAAATATGAAACAGTTTCCAATCAGCTAAAAAGTATTTATTACGAATTACAAGAATTAGCAAGAGATGTAAGCAATTATAAAAGTGACCTAGATTTCAATGAAGAAGAAAGAGATTTAATAGAAGAAAGATTAAATCTAATCAATTCTTTAAAAAGAAAATATGGTAATACCATACAAGAGATATTAAACTATCAACAAACTATCCAAGAAGAAGTAGAACATATTGAAAATAAAGAAGAATACAATAGCAAACTAAGAGAAAAGCAAAATCAAATAGAAGAAAAGATGAAATTATTAGCCAATCAAATACATAAAATAAGGAAAAATAGAGCCAATGATTTAAGTAGAAAAATCAATCAAGAATTAGAAGAACTAGAAATGAAACATGCAAAAATTAATGTAAAAGTCACCTATTTAGAAAACGAATATCTAAAAACTGGAAAAGATGAGGTTACTTTTTATATTGTAACCAATAAAGGAGAAGAAGAAAAAGAATTAGCAAAAATAGCATCAGGAGGAGAAATGTCAAGAACCATGTTAGCCATTAAAAAGGTATTGGCAGATAGTGATGAAATGCCAATTCTTGTATTTGATGAAATTGATACAGGAATTAGTGGAAAAGCAGCCAATTCAGTAGCTAATAAATTAAAAAGAATTGCCAATCGCCATCAAGTTATGTGTATTTCGCATTTACCAAATATTGCTGCTATGGCAGATTACAATTATTTTATTAGTAAAGAAATTTATCAAGACAGAACCAAAACACAAATAAAATTATTACAAGAAGATGAAGTTATTGAAGAAATAGCAAGAATTTCAGCTGGAGAGATAAATGAAGTAAGTATGCAGTATGCCTATGAATTAAGAAATAAGAAAGCCTGCTAAATGGTGCAAAGCTCCTTTTTTTGCATAAAGTAGAAAAAAATGGATAAAATGAAAAAAGAAGGGAGAGGTAACCATGAAAGATTTTTTAGAAATATTAGATGTGCAAGCATTAGAGATTTTAGATTCTAGAGGAAATCCAACCATTCAAGTAGAAGTTGTAACAGAAGGTGGCTTTCGAGGAGTAGCTTCTGTGCCATCAGGAGCATCGACAGGAAGTTTTGAGGCAGTGGAATTACGAGATGGGGACAAAGGAAGATATTTTGGAAAAGGCGTACAAAAAGCAGTAGAAAATGTGAATAAAAAGATAGCAAAAAAAATAATTGGAATGAATGCTTATGAACAAAGAAAAATTGATCAAGAATTAGTAAAATTAGATGATACACCCAATAAGTCAAATTTAGGTGCCAATAGTTTATTAGGTGTATCATTAGCAGTGGCAAAAGCAGCAGCTGATTCTTTGAATATGGAATTATATCAATATATAGGAGGAATTCAAGCAAAAGAATTACCAGTTCCAATGATGAATATTTTAAATGGTGGAAAACATTCTGAAAATAATATTAGCATTCAAGAATTTATGATTATGCCAGTAGGAGAAATAACTTTTCAAGAAAGATTAAAAAGAGGAGTGGAAGTGTATCATACCTTAAAAAAAGTCTTAAAAGAAAAAGGATATGATGTGGGAGTTGGAGATGAAGGAGGATTTGCTCCTAATTTAGAAAATGAAGAACAAGCCTTAGATTTGATTATAGAAGCAATTAAGAAGGCAGGTTATGAACCAGGAAAAGACATCGTATTAGCTTTAGACATAGCCAGTACAGAAATGTATGATGAAGCCCAGAAAATAGGAAAAGAAGGATATTATTTTTGGAAGACAGATCATATGAAAACCAAACAGGAAATGGTACAATATGTTACTCAGTTATGTGAAAAATATCCAATTGTTTCTGTAGAAGATGGTTTGGCAGAAGAAGATTGGGATAGTTGGAAAGAATTAACCAAACAAATAGGAGATAAAGTGCAATTAGTAGGAGATGACTTATTTGTAACAAATCCAAAACGATTAAGAAATGGAATTGAAAAAAACATAGCCAATAGTATTTTGATTAAGCCAAATCAAATTGGAACATTAACAGAAACATTAGATACTGTTTATCTAGCAAAAAGTAATGAATATAAAACCGTTATTTCTCATCGTTCAGGAGAAACAGATGATACAACAATTGCCGATATAGCGGTTGCTGTTAATGGTGGTCAAATAAAAACAGGAGCACCATGTCGAATTGATAGAGTAGCTAAATATAATAGACTTTTGAAGATTGAATCAGAATTAAATATTTTATAAAATAAATACAATAAAAGATGAGAAAGTTTTAAATAAAAATTTCATAATATATATGGTATTTTTTGAGATAAAGGAAAAGGAACATTCATATGAAATATTCCTTTTCTTTTAAATTGTGTACTTGTATGGAAAGATTTTCAATTTTTCTATACAAAATCCATATTTTTAACATTAATTCATTTTGTTATGAAGAATGATTAATTTAATGATTGAATAGATAAACAATCCACCAATTACAATAGAAAGACTAATAAAAGTAATAGTTCCTGCTTTTGGTAATACAACAGGTGGTTCTGTTAATTTGATTTTTGGTGAAATATCAGATGTTTTTGTTTGTTTATTATCATTAAAGTCAGTATAATCTATATCAACCTTTTGATTAGTATTTAATATTTTATTAACAATGGAACTATCAAAGTTTTCTTTTAATTTTAATTTGTATTGAACAGTTGCTGTTTGTCCACTTGCTAATTCAGGAATAGTCCAAGTGATGGAATTGTTAGTTGTATCGATAGTAGCAGTAATATTTCCAATACTTGCTTTTGAAAGATAGGCAAAGTTAAAGTTTTGAACAATTTCTTTTGGGAAATAGTCTACAATAGTAATATCTTTTAGTGTTTTTTCAATTGGCATTAAGGCACGATAGATATCTTCTGTAATGGTTTTTTCAATAGCATCATCTGTTACATAATAAAAAGTTCCAACAGTTGGATTAGTTTGTGTACCAAATACTTCTTTAATAATCTCACCAAATGTTTTGTCATTTACACTAGTAGTTTCAGATTCATTATCAATTCCTGTTAACATAGTAATAACTTCAATTCCTTTTGCTTCTAAATCTTTTAGTGCTTGAGTTGTTTTAGTAATGACTGTATCAGAATAATAATCGGTACAATCTATTGCTACATTAGGAACGCCATCTGTCAATACAATTATATATTTATTGTTATCTTCGTTTGAAAACTGTTGACTAGCTAGTAAAAGTCCAGATTGTAAATTAGTTTTAGGTCCAAGTGTTTCTATATTTGAAATAGCATTACTAAGAGCAGTTGGATCATCACTTAATGGTGAAACAACAGAGGCATCTTGAGCGGTTCCTTCTGTACCTGTAATTCCTTCTGAAGAAATTACTTGGTTAGTTGAAAATTTAACAACTCCTATTTTTAAACTAGTATTATTTTCTAAAAGACTAGAAATTAAAGCATTGGCTGAGTTGAAAATTAAGTCCTTTCTAGTTGTGTTTCCAGCAACTGGGGTAGTCATACTATTTGAATCATCTAGTACTAACATAATTTCGCCAGTTGGTTTATCTGCTATTTCTTCATTTGTAACTTGTAATTGTAAAGTTACTTCTTTGTTGGCTAAATCTTTATGAATTAGTTTTTTTTCAAATTTTGAATTTTCTCCTAATGAAATGGTACAAATTGGTTCTTCTACAACGTTCATAGTAACAGTACTATAAGAGGCAAAAGAAACATTGGCTATTAAAATCATGATTAGGAATAATCCAATTGAAATTTTATTTTTCATAATAAATACACTCCTTTATTAATTCTTACATTCTACATTTTAGCACAAGAAATAAGAAAATACAAGTATTTATAACATTTCAATTTTATGACAAAAGGTAATTAATTTTAAATAGGGAAGTTAAAAAAATTCTAGTGAATGGTAACCTGTTTTCGGTTACCGTTCACTGAGAATAAATTAGATGATTCAAAGACTACAATAGCAATATTTATTCAGATTTTCGGTTACCCTACATGACGCTAAGAAATATTAAAAATACAGCTGAACGATACCCGAAAACAGGACCCTTTCACCTGTATTTTAAATATTTCTA
>JAAWGB010000017.1 GCA_022795075.1 Clostridia bacterium
AAAGTATTTCGTAATTAGAAAATGTTAGAAAGTATTTTAGGAGAATCTCAAAAATCCCTTTTTGAGAGGTGCCTAAAATACTTCCTTACATTTACTATTACAAATAGCTTGACAGACTTGTCTGTTTTATTTGAGTATTTTTTTGCCTTTTAGAGTTACAGTTCATTGAAAATAAATTAGATGATTCAAAGACTACAATAACAATATTGATTCGGATTTTCGGTTACCCTACATGACGCTAAGAAATATTAAAAATACAGGTGAACGATACTTAGAAAACAGGATCCTTTCACCTGTATTTTAAATATTTCTAAAGCTATTTTAGGTCACATTCAAATCCAAACAATATTGTTATTGTTATCTTTGTAAGTTTGAATGGTGCTAGTAAAAATAGTAAACTTTTTTATGACAGATAATGAAAAAATATCCAAAAACTGTTGTAAAAATTTTTATAATTGGTATAATAAGTAATAAAGAAATAGTTAAGGAGGATTTTTCATGTTAAAGAAAGTAGGAATATTAGCAAATGGTGGAGACGTATCAGGATTTAATGCAGTTATTCGAGCAATTGTAAAAACAGCCGAAAATCATGGCATAGAATGTTATGGAATAATGGATGGATACAATGGATTAATAAAAAAAGACTTTGCCTTATTAACAACAGCAGCAAATGGAGAAGCAACAGGAATCTTACCAAAAGGAGGATCCATTATAGGTTCTTCTACAAATGCCAATTTATTTAACTATAAAATAAAAAAAGAAGACGGTAGTGTAGAATACAAAGACGTATCAGACCAAGCTATAGAAAATATTAAAGAATTTGGATTTGACTGTATTTTTACATTAGGAGGAGATGGAACACAAAAATCTGCAAGAGATTTTTCAACCAAAGGAGTTAACGTAATAGGTGTGCCAAAAACCATAGACAATGATGTAGCTTGTACAGAAATTACATTTGGATACAATACCGCTGTATCGGTAGCAATGGAGGCATTAGATAGGTTGCACACAACAGGAGCAACCCATCATAGAATTATGGTATTAGAAGTAATGGGAAGATATGCTGGGTGGATTGCCTTAGAAGCAGCCATAGCAGGAGGAGCAGATGTAGCCTTAATACCAGAAATTCCTTATGATATTAACAAAGTAGCCGAAAAAATCGAAAACAGAAAAAAAAGAGGAAAGAACTTTAGTGTAGTAGTTGTAGCAGAAGGAGCCAAACCACAAGGAGGAGAAATAACCATTATGGGAACAAGAGATAATGGAGCAGGAGTAGATAATACTAAATTAGGTGGAATTGGACAAGTAGTAGCTACACAATTACAAGAAATGACAGGCTTAGAAGCAAGAAATACAACCTTAGGATATATGCAAAGAGGAGGAACACCAACAGCATTTGACAGAGTGCTTTCAACCAAATATGGAACCAAAGCAATGGAACTAGCAATAGAAGGAAAATTTGGAACATTAGCCATTATAAAAAATGGAAAATTAGATTCTGTATCATTAGAAGAAGTAGTAGGAAAAAACACCAAAATAGGTGCTGTATCAGGAAATACCGAAGAAAGTAATTTAAGAAGAATTACAATGGATGACGATTTAATTGTAACAGCAAGAAACATTGGAATCAATTTAGGAGATTAAAGTAAAACTAAATTTTACAAAGAAAAAATTAGATTTTAACCCTTAAAATAAAAAAATAAGAAATAAAAATAGGAGGAAAACAAATGAATAAAAATCAAAAAACAGCTTTTATAATTGTAGCAATTGTTGCAATATTTGCCATAATAGGAGGAATTATTTGGTGGACATCTAGTAAAACTGGAGAAAACACCATGTTAGATGGACAAAAATCTAAAGTAAGCAAGTTATATCAAGAACTAGAGAAAAAATCAACTTATTGTGTTACAACCAAATCAAATAATGATGAAGAAGTTTACTATGCTACAAAAGATAATCAAGCTTATATAAAATTAAGTTCACAAGGAGAAAAAATAGAAGAATTACTAATAAAAGAAGGAACTACTTATTTATTAGTAGAAGACCAAAAAAAATATTATACCTATGAAAATAATGAAATGGATTTAAAAATGATACTTCGTCAATTAGAAGAAGCAAAAAATAAACAATATACCCAAGGAAAAGAAAAAATAGATGGAAAAGACTATCAATACGAAGAATATGAACAAACAGCAGATTTCTTGATAAAAGCAATTTCAACAGAAGATGAAGAAAAAGCAAAAACAAGATTTTACTTTGAAGGAGACAAATTAGTCTATATCAAAACAATCATAGAAGATGAACAAGAACTATTAAAAGTAGATATATCCAATCAAGTAGATGAAAAATTATTTGAAATACCATCTGATTATCAATCAGAATAAAAAATTAAGAATCAATAAAAAGTCGAAAAAAGGAAGATGAGGCGAAATAAAATGATGAATGACAAATATAATCCAAAAGATTTTGAAGAAAAACGATACAAACAATGGGAAGAAAAAGGATATTTTAAACCAAGTATGGATAAAACCAAAGAAAGTTATTGTATTATGATGCCCCCTCCAAATGTAACTGGAAAGTTACATATGGGGCATGCTTTAGATGATACCATACAAGATATCTTAATTCGTTTTAAAAGAATGCAAGGATATAACACGTTGTGGCTTCCAGGTACAGATCATGCTTCTATATCAACAGAGATGAAAGTTGTCCAAAAATTAAAAGCAGAAGGAAAAACAAAATATGACTTAGGAAGAGAAAAATTCATAGAAGAAGCATGGGATTGGACTCATCTATATGGAGGAACCATCCAAGAACAACAACGAAAATTAGGCTGTTCTTGTGACTGGGATAGAAGAAGATTTACTTTAGATGAAGGCTTATCAGAGGCAGTTTTGGAGCAATTTGTAGCCTTATATAACAAAGGGCTTATCTATAAAGGAAAACGAATGGTAAATTGGTGTACAAACTGTAACACCTCTATATCAGATGCAGAAGTAGAATATAAAGAAGAAAACTCACACTTATGGCATATTCGTTACCAAATAAAAGGAGAAAATCAATACATAATAGTAGCAACAACTAGACCTGAAACCATGTTAGGAGATACCGCAGTAGCTGTTCATCCAGAAGATGAAAGGTATAAAGATTACATCGGAAAGACTTGTATTTTGCCAATTATGGATAAAGAAATTCCAATTATAGCTGATTCTTTTGTAGAAAAAGAATTTGGAACAGGTGCAGTAAAAATCACACCAGCACATGATATGAATGATTATCAAGCAGGACTAAGACATAACTTAGAAATAATAGAAGTATTTGATGAAAACTTTAAAATGGGAAATCTTGTACCAGCATACAAAGGAATGGATTTACTAGAAGCAAGACAAAAAATTGTACAAAAATTAAAAGAAATAGGAGCCTTAGTAAAAGAAGAAGAATACACACACAATGTAGGAAAATGTGAAAGATGTAAAAATACAATTGAACCGAAAATTTCTGAGCAATGGTTTGTTAAAATGAAAGAATTAGCCAAACCAGCTATTCAAGCAGTAAAAACAGATGCCATCAAATTTGTACCAAAAAGATATGAAAAAACCTATTTTAATTGGATGGAAAATATTCAAGACTGGTGTATATCTAGACAATTATGGTGGGGACATCAAATACCAGCTTATTATTGTGAAGAATGTGAACATATAAATGTAGCTAAAACTAAACCAGCACAATGTGAAAAATGTGGTTCAAAGAACTTAAAACAAGATGCTGATACATTAGATACATGGTTTAGTTCAGCCTTATGGCCATTTTCAACACTTGGTTGGCCAAACAAACAAGCAGAGGACTTACAAACTTTCTATCCAACCAATGTATTAGTAACAGGATATGATATTATCTTTTTCTGGGTAGCAAGAATGGTATTTTCAGGACTAGAATCTATGGGAGAAAAACCATTTAGTGATGTTTTAATTCATGGAATTGTAAGAGATAGCCAAGGAAGAAAAATGTCAAAGACATTAGGAAATGGTGTTGATCCAATTGAAGTAATTGAACAATATAGTGCAGATGCCTTAAGATTTTCTGTTTTATCAGGAACAACTATGGGAAATGATATTCGTTATATGCCAGAAAAATTAGATCAAGCCTCCAATTTTGCCAATAAAATTTGGAATGCAGCTAAATTTGTCATTAATAATATACCAAACGAAGAAAAAGTAAAAGAATATTGTAAAAAAGTATATAACCATCAAACGCACCAATATAATGCACAATTGTTGACTTTAGAAGATAAATGGATCATCAACAAATTAGACAAATTAATATCAGAAATAACCAGGAATATGGAAAGTTATGATTTAGGAATTGCCTTAGATAAAATCTATAACTTTATTTGGAATGAATTTTGCGATTGGTATATTGAGATGGTAAAAAATAGAATTTATAGTGAAGAAGAAGATGTAAAAATTGCGGTAAGTGATATTTTAAACCATGTATTAAGAACAACTATGAAATTATTACATCCATTTATGCCATTTGTAACTTCTGAAGTTTATGCTAATTTAGTACAATATAGTGATAAAGAGTTAATGGTTTCAAGTTGGCCAAAAGTAAAATCAGAATTTGTATTTGAAAAAGAAGAACAAACAATTGAAAAAATAAAAGAAATCATTGTTGAAATACGAAATATTAGAGCTAGCAAAAATATTCATCCATCCAAAAAAGCAGATTTGATAGTTGTTACACAAGAATATGCAGACCAAATAGAAGAAGCAAAGGAATTTTTATTAAAATTAGGATTTGGAAAAAATCTTATCATTCAAAAAGATAAAAATGGAATTCCAAAAGATAGTATTCAAATTGTAACAGATGGAATCGAATTATATATGCCATTAGAAGGACTAATTGACAAAGAAGAACAACAAAAAAGACAAAAAGAAGAAAAACAAAAGCTAGAACAAGAAATTGCAAGATGTGAAAAAATGCTTTCTAATCCAGGTTTTATCAAGCAAGCACCACAAGCTAAAATTGAGGAAGAAAGAGCAAAATTAGAAAAGTATCAAGCAATGCTTGAAAAAATCACAAAATAAAAAGTAAGAAGAGTATTAAAATGAACAAGTTTTAAGAAAAGTTCAAAGTAAGATACTCTTTTTTTTATTACTTATGTATCAATTCTATTACGTTTTTATGACAACTATTGACAATACTATCTATTATGATATTATATAATTAGATTATAACTAAATATTAGGAGGAAACAATGGAAAATTATACCAAAACCCTTATTATAGATGGAAAATTAATTAATTTAGATAAAATGCCAATCGAAGAATTGGAAAAAATACAAAAAGATTTAGCAAAAAGAGAAAAAGAAATTACACAAAAAATAGAAAAAGCATTAGAAAATTACTAAAGAGTAAAAGGAGGAAAAGACGTGGAAGAATTAATTGATGAAGATAAGAAATTAGTAATAGAAAATGAAGAAGTAAATAATGGGGACAAGAAAGTAGAAAAAGAAGATGAAGAAAAAAAGATAACAAAAAGGGATATATTAAATTTATTAAAAGAACGTAGAGAAATTCGTAAAAATAATAGACAGATAACTGCTACTATTTGTCTTATACAGGGAAAAAGAAAAATCAATGGAATAGAAGATAAGGTAACTGAAGTAACAAATGATATGGTTGAACAAGCAAAAATGTATGGGAAAAAGGCTGAAAGAATGGCAAAAACTATAGAGAGAAACTATATAGACAAGAAAAGAGAAGTAGCAGAAGCTTATACAAACAAAAAAGCAGAAATAGCACAAGCTTATACAAACAAAAAAGCAGAAGTAGTACAAGCTTATACAAACAAAAAAACAGAAGTAGCACAAGCTTATACAAACAAAAAAACAGAAATAGCACAAGCTTATACAAATAAAAAAACAGAAATAGCACAAGCTTATACAAACAAAAAAACAGAAATAGCACAAGCTTATACAAATAAAAAAGCAGAATTAACACAAGCTTATACAAACAAAAAAGCAGAATTAACACAAGCTTATACAAACAAAAAAGCAGAATTAACAGAAACTTATATAAATAGGAAAGAAGAAAAACAAAATATAATACAAGAATATAAAAATGCCTTAGAAACAATAGAAAAAGAATATGTAGAAAGAGAAGAATTTATTATAGAAAATAGAGGAAGATTTGAAAAAGCACAAGAAGAATCAGTTCTAAAAGAATTAGAACTAAGAGAAAAAAGAGATAAAATAAGGGAAACTCCTGAATATGCTGAACATGTAATAAAAGAAGAACAATGGTTAAAAGAAGCTCTTCAAGAAAACAATTTAGATACTCTGCAAGAGAAAAAGAAAAAGTATGAAGAATTAAAAGCACAAAACCCATTAACAGAATATGATGAAAAAATAAAAGAAGAAAAAGAAAGAAGAAAAAAAATTACAGATTTTATTGAAAAATGTGATAATGTATTATTAGAATGCGAAAAAGAAAAAGAGGAAAGTATAAGCCAAGCAACAAAAAATAAAAAGAATCAATTAGTGGAAAATAAGCAAAATGTATTTCAAAAAGTAATGGGTGGTATTTTCTATAAAATAAATGGAATGAAAAAATTTGCAAGTAAAGTAATTGGTGAATTGGAAGAAAAAGTATATGATATAAACAATAAAACATTACCAGCTGTTAGAGAAAAAATATCAGATGGAATTGATAAATCCATTGAAGATATCAAACAAACTTGCACACAAATAGCAGATAACACAATGAAAATGGCAGAAGATAAATTAACCCAATCAATAGAAAAAGCAAAACAAGTAAATGTTAAAAGAAAAGGAAAATTTGATGTATTAATGGGAGAAACAGAAGGCCAAAGATAATTAATCAAATCGATAAAAAGCCTACAAATATAAAACAAGAAAGTTTTATATTTGTAGGTTTTTGTTAGTATAGGAACTTTAAAATAAAAATATATTTAAAAATAAAATTTTAATTAAATTCTTGTCGAAAACTTCTAAACAATCGACAAAACTTCTAAAATTTTACTATTGGAAAAAAATGTAATTTGCATTATAATAGAAAAAGAAAAACGAAAGAGAAGGAAAGTAAAAAAACACTCTTTCAAATAAAGCCAAATATAAAAGGAAGGAGTAAATATGGAAACAAAATTTTATGAAGAGGACAAGCTACTAATTTTCAAAATAACAGAAGAAATAGATGATTGTAGTGTACAAAAGATAAGAAGGAGGGCTGATTATGAAATTGAAAGATATATGCCTAAAAGAGTTGTATTTGATTTTGATAGTGTCACTTTCATGGATAGTGCAGGAATAGGGATGATAATAGGGCGATACAAATTTGCCAACATGATAGGAGCAAAATTAGAAGTAAGCAATTTAACACAAAGTGTCAAAAGAATATTTGATATGAGTGGAATACTAAAACTAATACCAGTTGCACAAGACTTACAAAAAGCATAAAAGTAAAGGGATAAATTTAGACCTGTCCCAAAAAACACATTTAGGGGTAATTGGGGACAGGCCCCAAACACACATCAAAGGAGAATCGGTGCCTGTCCCTAAACACACACCAAGAAAAAGAAAGGAAATTAGAAAGATGAAAGATATTTTTGAAAATGAGATGAAATTGGAGTTTATTAGCAAGTCAAAAAATGAGGCTTTTGCTAGAGTGACAGTTGCAGCATTTGCTTCACAATTAGATCCAACGATTGAAGAGTTGGCAGATATTAAGACTGCTGTTTCAGAGGCAGTGACAAATTGTATTATTCATGGTTATGAAAGTAAACAAGGAATTGTAAAGATAGTAGGTCATTTGAAGGAAAATGAGATTATTCTTGAAATTTCAGATAAAGGAAAAGGAATTGAAAATATTGATGTGGCAAAAGAACCGCTCTATACGACAAAGCCAAATTTAGAAAGGTCTGGTATGGGATTTACCATTATGGAAAGTTTTATGGATACCATGGAAATAGAGTCTATTGTTGGTTTAGGAACTAAGGTGACAATGAGCAAAAAGATAAGACCAAGAATAGAAACTGAAGAAGAAGATTTTTATATGATGACAAAAGATTAAATAAAGGGGTTTGGTATGTTTGAAAATGATATAGATGCAATAAAAAAAGCCCAAGCACGGAGATAAATT
The DNA here is from genome assembly GCA_022795075.1 of Clostridia bacterium. Taxonomy (GTDB): domain Bacteria; phylum Bacillota; class Clostridia; order TANB77; family CAG-508; genus CAG-269. Next base: position 8,160 of record JAAWGB010000017.1, read on the forward strand.
TGAATTGGAGAAATTAATTAAAGAAAATAATGGATTAATATGGAGTATTGTCAAAAGGTTTAATGGAAGAGGTTATGAGTTAGAAGATTTATACCAAATTGGTTGTGTGGGTTTTATTAAGTCAATTAAAAGATTTGATTTGAGCTTTGATGTTAAGTTATCTACTTATGCTGTACCTTATATGATTGGAGAAATAAAAAGACATATTCGAGATGATGGTCCAGTTAAGGTTAGTAGGAGTATAAAAGAGTTAAGTATTAAAATAAGAGAGTTACAAAAAGAATATTTTTATAAAAAAGGGGAAGAAATAACAATTAGTCAAATGGCAAAAGAACTTAAAACTTCTGAGGAAGATATTGTTTTAGCAATGGAATCTAGCAATTCGATAGAATCAATTGAAAATAGTACCTATACGAATCAAAAAGATGGAAATAGTATTAGTTTGCTAGAAACATTATCCAATCAGCAAAATGAAGAAGAAATGATTACCAACAAATTAACAGTTAGTCAGCTAATTGAAAATTTGGAAACACGAGATAAAGAAATTATTTTATTAAGATTTTATAAAGAAAAGACACAAGCACAAGTTGCAAAAATTTTAGGAATTACACAAGTACAGGTTTCGAGGATTGAACGTAAGATTTTGGAAAGTATGAGAAGTAAATTAAAAGAAGCATAGTTTTTTAAGAATATGAAAAATAGGAAAAGTAATAAAAAAGGATGAAAAATTTTTATTACTAAATAAAAAAAGGTCAAAAAGACTTAAAAAGAAGGTGAGGTGTGTTATTTGTGAAGAAGTTTTTGTTATATTTTTTTGCTTTTGTATTGATTTGTTTTCTAATGCCAGCTTTTTTGACGAAAAGAGATAAACAAGTTATTGCTAAAGATACAAAGGAAAGTGATACAATGCAACAGCAAACATCACAAGTAAATGAAAATGAAGAATATAAAAAATATGGAACTATAAAATTATTACATAAAAAAACAGGAGAAGTAGAAGAAGTAAAATTGGATGAATATTTATATCATGTTGTTTCAGCAGAGATGCCAGCAGATTTTGAATTAGAAGCCCTAAAGGCACAAGCAGTAGTGGCAAGAACCTATACAATTTATAAAGTTCTGAACAAAAAACACGAAAATGCCGATATTTGTGACGATTCTACTTGTTGTCAAGCATGGGTTTCAAAAGAAGATAGATTGGCAAGATGGGAAGAAGATAAGAAAGAAAGTAATTGGCTAAAAATTGAACAATGTGTGAACGAAACAAAGGGAAAAATTATTACTTATCAAAATGAGCCAATCAATGCGTTTTTTCATGCCAATAGCGGAGGAACAACTGAACTACCAGTAAATGTTTGGGGTGGAAGTAACTTTCCTTATTTGCAAGTGGTAGAAACTGCTGGAGAAGAAGGCTATACACAATATGCTTCAGAAATAGAACTTTCTAATGAAGAATTAATAGCCAAATTAAAAGAAAAATATGAAGATATTCAAATTAATTTTGCCAGTCAAGAAGATATTAAAATATTGGAATATACTGATAGTAATCGAGTAAAAACAATCAAATTTGGAAATCATAATCTTTCAGGAGTAGAAGCAAGAAGTTTATTTGGTTTGCGTTCTACCAATTTTGAAATAATAAAAGAAAGCGATAAAATAAAATTTACAGTAAAAGGTTATGGTCATGGTGTTGGAATGAGTCAAACAGGAGCTGACAATATGGCAAAACAAGGTAACAATTATGAACAAATTATTCATCATTTTTATGTAGGAGTAGAAATAAAAGAAATAAATTCTTTATAAATGTATAATCTTCTAAAAATAGGAAATACTTGTAATAATAAAACTATTTAAGGAGGATTTTATGAAAAGAGAAAATAGAATTCAAGGTTTAAAAAGCAAAACAACAACTGATAAGATTATTTTATATGCAGGGATAGGAGTGGCAATCTTAGCAGTTATTGTATTTGCTTTATTTATGTATAGCAAAAGTCTAAGTGATGATGTGAAAAATAGCACGATGAGTTTGGAGCAAATGGCCAATATCGCAAGTAATAATAACCAAAATGCACAAAGTGCTAGTACAGAAATTGGAAAGTCAGTAGAAGAATCTTCTAAAGAATTAGATACTACCAATGAAACCAATACAATAAATACAACGAATGTTGAAAATTCGGCAAAAGAAAATCGTACGAATAATCAAACCAATACAACTACTAATTCTACAAAATCGAACCATACAGCTAATGTAACAACTAACACAAAGGAAACTAAACAAGAGCAAAAAAAAGAACTAAGTTTTGAAAGACCAGTAGAAGGTGAAATGGTAAGAGAATATGCAAAAGATAATTTGATTTATTCAGCTACTTTAGAAGAATGGACAACTCATATGGGAATTGATATCAAGGCAGATAAAACAACAGTTGTAAAAGCAGCTGAAGCAGGAACCGTAAAATCGATTAAAAATGATCCAAGATATGGTTTGACAATTGTAATTGAACATGAGGATAATTTCCAAACAGTTTATTCTAACTTGTTAACTTCAGAATTTGTAGTAGAAGGGGAAAAGGTAGAAAAAGGTCAATCAATTGGAACAGTCGGAAATACAGCAGTCTTCGAAATTGCAGATGAACCACATCTTCATTTTGAAATGTTAAAAGATTCTTTGCCAGTTGACCCAAGTATTTATATAAAATAAGAAATAGATTGATGAAAAAATGATAAATCTAGTAAAACTAATTCGTTTTTACTGGATTTATTTTTGTAGTTAAGGGATTTTATTTAAGAACAAATTTTCATAATATTTCGAAAATTTATTGAAAAATAAGATAACATGAGATATAAAATAATAGAAAAATTGAAAAAAGTACAAATAACAAAAGAAGGAGGGAAATATGAAACAACAAAAAGCAATCACATTAATAGCATTAGTTATAACAATCATTATACTATTAATATTAGTGGGAATTTCAATTTCAACATTGATGGGGGAAAGAGGAATACTTAGGAAAGCAGATATAACAATCGAGAAAAACAAAGAAACAACAGCAGAGGAAGAAATAAAGTTAATCTTAAATGAATGGAGAATAGAAAAAGTAGAAACAACAAAAACTTTTTTGGAATTTTTAGATTCAAAAGTAGAAAAAAATCAAATAGATAAATATGAACGAATAGACGAAGAAAGCATTGGAATTTATAGAAACAATTATATAATAATAGTAGACAATGATGGAAAGATTATCAAAAACATACAAAAAGTAGGTCCAGTTCCAACAATTGAAAATATAAAAATTACTTTAGAAGATGGAACAGAAGCAGAAGAATATAGTCAAAAAATAGGAACAAAATTTATAATTAGTTTTGATGCAATGATAAAGGATGGTATTATAAAGTCAATTTATCCACAAATTCCTTATACTACCAATGGAGAAGAAAAAATAGTTGAATTTGAAATAATTGGAACAGTAAATGATATCGATTATACTACAAACGTTAAAATATCATTAGAAAGTAAATATATTAAACAATATGAGTCATTAGAAAAAGCAATATCTGATCAAAAAGAAAGTGGTTATAAACAAGTGCAAATATTAGCCAAAAATGAAGTAGTAACACATGATATGAATATTATTATCTATAATGGTGATTTAGTATTAGATGGAATAAAAGAGGTAAATGGGGCAAGTTTAAATAATAATGTTTATACTTTTGGAAATGCCACAACAGATGTAGGAACAAAAACAACAGATGCTACTAATATGGTAGTTTTAAAAATAAATGGTAATTTTGTAATCAACGAAGCAGTTACATTAACTAGTTGTATAAGTGATAATGGCTATGGAGGTTCAAAGGGGTTTGTAATATATTGTACAAATGAAATTACAAACAATGGAAAAATTAGTATGTCAGATAGAGGAGCAAAAGCAAAAGGACAAAATGTATATTTATATAAAAACCTAGATGAAACTTATGAATATGTTCCAGCAATTGGAGCAAATCGGTGGAGGAAGAGTAAGTGGCAGTAGTTTATATGTTAATATTTCAGGAGAAAACTATCAAACGAAAAATACTTCTAATAATGGAGCAATAGGAGAAAATGGAACAAATAGAAGGACAGGAGGTGGCGGTTCAGGAAGTGCCAGCTGTTCAGGAGCAACGACAAAAGCAATGAATACTCATGTTTATCGGAGGAATAGGAGGGAAAGGAACTTCTTATTCAGGTGGAAATTGTGGTCAAAATATAAGTAAGAGAGCAGTTTCATCTGCTACACCACCAAGTCATGTTTATGCAAATTCTGGAACCGATATCGGTGGAGAAGGTGGAGGCTTATTGATAGTATATGGAAAATCAATATGGAATAAAAATACTATTCTATCAAATGGTAAGACAGGATCCTATGGAAATGGTACAGGTGGAGGTAGTGTTAATCTATTTTATAGAGAAAATATAGAAGAAGGAACAATAGAAGCAAAAGGTGGAACAAGCAAATCAAGTGGAGGAAATGGAGGAAATGGATGTATAGCCATTACTAAAATGGAAAACTAAATAAATAGGATAAAAAATGTCAAAAATATGTTTGACATTTTTTTGTTTGTATGATATGATGAGAAAAATAAGAGAATGGAGTGAATGAAATGCCAAGAAAAAGAGGAGAATTAAATAAAAGAGAAAAAGACATATTAAAATTCATTGAAAAACAAATCATGACACAAGGATATCCACCATCTGTAAGAGAAATAGGAAAAGCAGTAGGCTTAAATTCAACAGCAACTGTACATGGATACTTAGCCAAATTAGACGAAAAAGGATACATCAAAAAACAAGACAAAAAAGGAAGAACCTTGAGATTATTAAAAGGTGGATCAGGAGAAATCAAGAAAACATCAAGTAAAGACTTCTATACCCAAAAAGAATTAGTAGAAGTACCAATCATAGGAAGAATTACAGCAGGAGAGCCAATCTTAGCAGTTGAAAACGTAACTGATACCTTCCCAATCCCAGTTGACTTTGTAGGAAACTCAGAAAGTTTCATGTTAACCGTTAGAGGAGAAAGTATGATAGAAGCTGGAATTTTAGATGGAGACTATATATTAGTCAAAAAACAAAACACAGCTAACAATGGAGAAATAGTAGTAGCCTTAATAGGAGAAGAAGCAACTGTAAAAACATTCTATAAAGAAAAAGACCATATCAGATTACAACCAGAAAACTCAACAATGGATCCAATCATTGTACCAACCTGTGAAATATTAGGAAAAGTTGGTGGCGTATTTAGAAAAATGTAGTAGTCATAATCAATCAAATTCACGAAAAATTCACAATTCAAAACTTGACAGAAAACACTGTGTCCCATATAATAAGGAAACACAGTGTATTTTTTAATTATAAAATCATAGAGAGGAGAACATATGTTAAAAGTATTAAAAAATTTAAAAAAGTCATTTTGGTCAGCTGTAGCAATTGTAATTTTATTATGTATTCAAGCAACAACAGACTTAGCTTTGCCAGATTATACATCGAAAATCGTAAACATTGGAATTCAAGCAGGAGGAATTGAAGTAGCAATTCCAGAAATTATAGCCAAAGAAGATATGGATAATTTGCTTATTTTCACAGAACAAGGAGAAGAAATATTAGAAAATTATACATTAGTGGGGGAATCTCCTACAAAACAAGAAAAAAGTAAAATTTACAAATATTTGGGAAAAGGTAAAAACATACAACCTGAAACGATCTATGTTTTAAAAGAATTAGAAGAAGAGGAACAAGACAAATTAGTTCCATTAATGGCAACACCTTTAATGGAACTGACAGCAATTGAAAATGAAGAAACAGCCAATCAAATAAAAGAACAATTAATGCTTAATATGACAAATGTACCTGAAGCACAAAAACAACAACTTCAATCACAAACATTAATGGAAATCATTAACAATATGCCAAAAGAACAAAGAAATCAAGTTTTAGGACAATTTACCGATAAAATTAATAATATGCAAGATTCTATTAAAGAACAAGCTGCAGTAGCATCTGTTAAAGAGCTTTATAAAAAAATAGGAGTAGACACAGATAAACTACAAAATAATTACATCTTAATGGCAGGTTTACAAATGCTTGGTGTAGCATCTATTACAATGGTATCAGCTATATCCATTATGTTACTATCTTCAAGAGTTGCAGCTAAGTTAGGAAAAACTTTAAGAGATAAAGTATTTAAAAAAGTAATTCGTTTTTCCAATAAAGAATTATCAGAATTTTCAACCGCTTCTTTAATTACACGTAGTACCAATGACATTCAACAAATCCAGCAATTAATTACCATGTTATTTAGAGTAGTAGTATATGCACCAATTATTGGTATTGGAGGATTTTTGAAGGTATTAACCAATAGTGACAACCAAATGGCTTGGATTATTGGAGTTGCTATTTTAGCCATTTTATTAATAGTAGGAACTTTATTTGTAATTACCATGCCAAGCTTTAAAAAATTGCAAGATTTAGTTGATAAATTAAATCAAGTAGCAAGAGAAATTTTAACAGGTTTACCAGTAATTAGAGCTTTCCATAAAGAGAAAAAAGAAGAAGCAAGATTTGAAATAGCCAATCAAAACCTAATGAAAACAGATCGATTTGTAAGTAGAGCCATGTCCATGATGATGCCTTTACTTATGTTAATTATGAATTCTATCATGATATTAATTGTATGGGTAGGGGGACACAATGTAGACCAAGGATTTATGCAAGTAGGAGATATGATGGCATTTATACAATACACAATGCAAATCGTAATGGCATTTTTAATGATATCTATGATTTCTATTATGTTGCCAAGAGCAGCAGTATCTGCTAGGCGTATCAATGAAGTAATAGAAACAGAACCAAACATTAAAGATTTAGCAGAAGTGAAAAAATTTGATTCCAATAAAAAAGGATTAGTAGAATTTAAAAATGTATCTTTTCATTACCCTGACGCAGATACAGAAGTATTGTCAGATATCAACTTTACAGCTAAACCTGGAGAAACCACAGCCATTATTGGAAGTACAGGAAGTGGAAAATCAACAGTTGTTAATTTAATACCAAGATTTTATGATGTAACAGGTGGCGAACTTTTAATAGATGGTGTTAACGTAAAAGAAGTTTCACAAAAAGAATTAAGAGATATTATTGGATTAGTACCACAAAAAGGAATCTTATTTTCTGGAACCATTGAATCAAACATTAAATATTCAGATGAAAATATGTCTGATGAACAAATGAAAGAAGCAGCTAAAATTGCACAAGCCATTGAATTTATTGAAGAAAAAGACAAACAATACCAAGAACCAATTACACAAGGTGGAAGCAATGTATCAGGTGGACAAAAACAACGTTTATCAATTGCTAGAGCCATCAGTAAAAATCCAGAAATTTTTGTATTTGATGATAGCTTTTCTGCCTTAGATTTTAAAACAGATAGTAAGCTAAGAGAGGCATTATCTAAAAAAACAAAAGATAAGACAGTTATTATTGTAGCCCAAAGAATTAGTACCATTATGAATGCAGAAAAAATAGTCGTTTTAGAAGAAGGAAAAGTCGTAGGAATGGGAACACATGAAGAATTGATGAAAAATAATGAAACTTATCGACAAATTGCATTATCTCAACTATCAGAAGAAGAACTAGACAAGAAAGGAGGAGAATAATATGCCAGGAGGACCAATGGGAAATGGACCAATGAATCATGCAGATACAACACCAAAAGCCAAAAACTTTAAACATACAGCTAGCAAGCTAATACGAAATTATTTAGGAAAATATAGAATTGCTTTAATTGTTGTATTCATATTTGCAATTGGAAGTACCATATTTACAATTGTAGGACCTAAAATTTTAGGAAATGCTACAACAGAAATATTTAATGGATTAATTAGTAAAATATCAGGTGGTAATGGAATTAATTTTGGAAAAATTGGAGAAATTGCGATTACCTTATTAATTTTATATTTAATTAGTGCCTTATTCTCCTTTATACAAAATTTTACGATGACAGATATTTCACAAAAATTAACCTTGAAACTTAGAAATGATATTATTCGAAAAATAGACAAATTGCCAATGAAATATTTTGACACCAAAACCAATGGAGAAGTGTTATCAATTATCACCAATGATATTGATACTTTAAGTTTTAACTTAAGTCAAAGTGTCACACAAATTATTACATCTATTTGTACCATTATTGGAATTTTAATTATGATGTTTTCTATTAGTTGGCAAATGACATTAATTTCTTTAGTAATTTTGCCAATTGCTGGTATATTAGTAAAAAATATTGTAGGCAAATCACAAAAATATTTTGAAAGACAACAAGCCTATCTTGCTGATGTAAATGGTCAAGTAGAAGAAATTTATGGTGGACTAAATATTGTAAAAGCCTTTAACGCAGAAGAAAAAGTAACCAAAGAATTTGAAAAAGCAAATCATCAATTATATCACTCAGGTTGGAAATCACAATTCTTATCAGGATTGATGTTCCCTGTTATGAATTTTATTTCCAATGTTGGTTATGTAGGAGTGGCAGTTGCAGGAGGTTATTTGGCCATTAATGGAACCATTACAGTTGGAAATATACAAAGTTTTATTCAATATAATAAGCAATTCACCCAGCCAATTAATCAAATTGCACAAATATCATCTATGTTACAAGCTATGATAGCAGCAGCAGAAAGAATTTTTGAATTTCTAGAAGAAGCAGAAGAAATAGATACACATAAAGAAAATATAGATACCAAAAATTTAAAAGGAAATGTAACATTTGAACATGTAAAATTTGGATATAATATAGAAACCACTATTATCAATGACTTTAATGCACAAGTAAAAGAAGGGCAAAAAATTGCCATTGTAGGACCAACAGGAGCAGGAAAAACAACTATGGTTAAATTATTGATGAGATTTTATGATGTTGTAGAAGGGGCAATTTTAGTAGATGGTCATAATATCAAAGATTTTGACAGAGGGGAACTTCGTAAAATGTTTGGTATGGTGCTACAAGATACATGGCTATTTGGTGGAACGGTAAAAGATAATATCAAATATGGAAAAGAAGATGCTACTGATGACCAAGTAATTGAAGCTGCTAAAGCAGCACATGTACATCATTTTATAAAAACCTTGTCACAAGGTTATCAATCTATGATTAATGAGGAGTCAACTAATATATCTGCTGGTCAAAAACAATTAATGACAATTGCTAGAGTTATTTTAGCAGATCCTAAGATTTTAATTTTAGATGAGGCAACCAGCTCAATTGATACAAGAACAGAGATACAAATTCAGTCTGCAATGGACAATTTAATGAAAGGAAGAACCAGTTTTATTATTGCTCATAGATTGTCTACTATTAAAAATGCTGATTTAATTTTGGTTATGAATCATGGTGATATTGTAGAACAAGGAACACATGAAGAATTACTAAGTAAAAATGGCTTTTATACAGAACTTTATAATAGTCAATTTGACGAGTCTTGAAGGACGAAAAATGAAAGTACAAGATAATATATTTTAAAGGTAGGAGAGATATAAGAGCATAAAGGATGGAAGAAAAACTAAACAAATTATATAATGACTGTATAAAAGAATTGGAAACAATAGGAATTAGTATCTTAAATAATGAACAGATAGGAAATATTGATATTAGAATCGCAAAGAGAAATAATAAAAGATATGGATGTTGTAAACACGAAAATCCTGATAAGTCATCTGCTAGAATAAAAAGAGTGGGAAGAACAACCTATATTTCTTATGAGAGATTTAGAGAGCATCATATTGAAATTAGTAAATGGGTTATGGATTTAGAAGATAATATTATAAAAAATACAATAATTCATGAGCTTATACATTGTTTTCCAAGATGTAATAATCATGGGAAATTGTTCAAACAATATGCAGAATTTATAAATAAAAAATTGAATTACAATATTCAAACAGTAGGAAATAAAAAAGAAGATTATGAAAAGAGTAATTTAGAATATGTAGAAAATCAAAATAATTATAAATATAAAATTATATGCGAAAAATGTGGATTAATTATATATAGACAAAGATTAAAAAAAAATCTAATAAAGAAGTATCGTTGTGGTAAATGTGGAGGAAAGTTAAAATTGAACAGTTAAAATGAATTATATAGCAGTTATATTATAGAGGGGAACATAGTGCTGTTAGAATCTTTGCAGAAGAAATATTATTATAATATGTGAGGGGATAGATGTGAGAATAATTGAAACAAAAGAAAGAACAGAAGTACTAATCAATCAATTATTAGAAGTATGGGAAGATTCAGTAAAAGCTACACATCTATTTTTATCAAGTGGAGAAATAGAAAACATAAAAAAATATGTACCACAAGCTATTTTGGGAGTATCACATTTAATAATTATAGAAAATGAAAGCCATCAACCTATTGCTTTTATGGGAATAGAAGATACAAAACTTGAAATGCTATTTATTAAAAATAATGAAAGAGGAAAAGGACTAGGAAAACAGTTATTAAACTATGGTATAGAAAATTATAATGTGAATAGATTAGCAGTAAATGAGCAAAATCTAAATAGCAAAGGATTTTATGAATATATGGGATTTAAAACTTATAAAAGAACAGAACTAGATGAACAAGGCAATCCTTATCCAATTTTATATATGAGATTGGAAAGCTAAATTGCAGGTATAAATCTTGAATGTTAATAAGCATTGCTTGTAGCAACGGACTATTCTTTATATAATAGTTTGTAAAGAAAGGAGTTGTTCAAAATGTTAAAAGAAAACATTAAACAATTAAGAAAATTAAAAGGACTTTCACAAGAAGAACTTGCAATAAAATTAAATGTAGTTAGGCAAACAATTTCTAAATGGGAACAAGGTTTATCTGTACCTGATGCAGAAATGTTAATATCAATATCAGAAGTCTTTGAAACACCTGTAAGCACATTGCTTGGAGAAAATATTTCTGAATCTAAAGTAGATGATTTGAAATCAATTTCTGAAAAACTGGAGATAATAAACCTACAATTATCACAAAGAAAAAATCAAAGAAGAAAAATAATTCATTGGTTACTAATTTTATTATGTGTAATCACAATAATAATTTTCATTATATTATTTTTATTAAATGGTCCTTATCTTAATTGGGATTACACTAATCCAGAAAAAGCAGTTTTAGGAGTTGCTTTCCACTCGTTTGAATGGCTATTTGTTAGGATAGCACCAATTATTCTTATTATATCAATTGTTGGAATTGTGTTAACTAGAAAGAAAGATTAAAATTGTCTGTAGAACAAATTACATGTAACTGTTAGATGTAAATAAATGAGTTTACATCTAATTTTTTTGGTTGTAAAATTATTAGTTCTTACTGGATTAAGAGAAGGGCATTAGAAATTCAATCGATAAATTATCATTAGGAGATTAGAACTAATCTCTATATTTTTTGGAAAAAAATTGTAACCTTTTTCTAATTAAACTACACTATATAAATATAAGATGTCTTATAAAGGAGTTTTAAAGTTGAAAGAATTGAAACAGTTAGAAGATTATTATAAAAATAATGAAATTGATATGGATAAAATAATAGAAGATTTTACACCCTATATCACTACGATAATAAATAAAGGAACAGATCGTACAATATCTTTTGAAGATAAAGAAGAAATCTTTTCGGATACATTTTTTATAGTATGGAAGAACCAAAATAGATTAAATATAAATGTATCATTAAATTCGTATTTAGCAGGAATAACAAGAAACTTAATAAAAGAAAAATACAGAAAATTGAAAATTTCTTATGATATTACAGACTTTGAAAATAGTTTTGTTAATAGTGTGAATATGTATGAAAATGATAGGGAATTGATTTTTGATATAGAACAAAAAATCAAAGGGCTAAAAGGCATTGATATAGAAATAGTAAATTTATTCTATTATTTTGGTATATCAATTAAAGATATAGCAAAAAAATTAAAGATTTCTGAATTAAATGTAAAGACAAGACTATATAGAATACGAAAGAAAATAAAGAAAGAATTAAATGGTGGAGGAATTTAGAAAATGGAATTTGATAAAAATAAAATTAGACTTAAAATTGCTATATCAAAAATGGAAGAGGAGAATGATATAGTTATGGAAAATAAAACAAAGAATATTTTTAAAATAGTTTCTACTGCAGTTGCAGGAATCGTATTAAGTACAGGAATAGCATTTGCAGGAACTAAAATATATGAAAAAATTTGGAAAGAGCCTGAAAAAATTCAAATAGTAACAGATGTATTAACACCACAAGCACAAAAAGAAAATATCAGCGAAGAAGAAGCAAAACAAATTGCAATGAATAAATTAAAAGAAATAGGTTTCAATACCAATATTATAAAAACTGATCATTATAAAGAAATTGATTCAAATAAAATAATGTATCGATTTATAACAGAAGATGATTATAGTATTTCAATCGATGGACAAAAAGCAACATTTTTTGAAATATGGAATATAAGTAAGAAATTAGGAGAGATAGATAAAAAGTTTAATAAATATGGTAGTGAAAAAAAGGTAGGTTCAGAGTACGTAATGAATAAAGATAAAGCAGTAGAAGTGGCTAACAAATATTATAAATTATTTGGATTTCAAGAAGGAGAATATGAAGTAACAAAAGTTGATTGTTGGAATAGTGATGGTGATGAAAAAGCAGAAATAGGATATAAATTTACCATAACTTATCATAAAAAATATGGAGATACTGATAACCCTTATGAATATGTTGAAATACAAATATATGCAAAAGATGAAATACTTTGGATGGTTAGGACACAAAACATACCCTATGATAATAACCCTACAGAAATTACAAAAGAACAAGCTTTGCAAATAGCACTAGAAGTAGATAAAAATGTAGAAAATAAAGAAATAACTGAAACGAAAGTAGAAAAGATGATTGTAAACATGAATGCACAAGCTTATTATAGACTAACAGATAAAGAAAAATTTTATAAAGAAATGTCTACAGTAGATTATCCAACAGAAGAAAGAGTTTATTATCACATGGAAGATAAAATAAGAAATGCTTGGGTAGTGGTTATTACATATGTTGATGATTGGGAAGATGTTGTAACAAGATATACAAGAGGACAATTTAGTTATTTTATTGATGCAACGACTGGAGAAATTATAGGTGGTGCTACAATGGATTACACATATTCGGCTGGATAATTGGTACAATTTTTGAATTAATATGAAATAGGAATTTGAAATATAATTCTTATTTTTTTGAAAAAAATTAAAATTAATGCAAGAAAATAAATAGGATATAATATCTAATATATGTGTCTAATGGTACCATAGATATAATTAATGGAGGAAGAAAGTGGAAGAGCTAGTAAATAGAGCAAAAAACAATGATAGTGATGCTTTTACACATTTAATATTAAATATTAAAAGAGATTTATATTACATAGCAAAAAGTGAGATTAATAATGAAAACGATATAGAAGATATTATTCAAGAAACTATGATAATAGCATTTTTAAATATAAAAAAGCTAAAAAACAATAGTTTTTTTAAAACATGGATAATTAGAATACTGATTAATAATTGTAAAAAGTTTCATAAAAGAAAAAAGCACCAATCAATTGATGAGGATGAAACTTTAAATAAAATAGGAAGTATGGAAGTTGATTTATCAAATATAGAATTTCAAAGTTTTATTTCATTTTTAAAAGATGATGAGAGAAGAATTCTAACGCTTCATTATTATTTAGGCTATACAACTAAAGAAATCTCGAAGATGTTAAACAAAAAAGAAGGAACAATATGTAGTAAAATTTCACGAGCAAAAGTAAAAATAAAAGAAAAGTATAAAGGAGAGTTTTATTAAAAATGAGAGATTTAGATGAATTTTTATATAAATTTAAAGACAATGAAAAAGCAATTCCACATTCAATTACAAATACGATTACAACATTTTCTCCAAAATCCAAAGAAAGTAGGAATTTAATTATGAAAATTAATACAATAAAAAAATCAATAATAATTGCAACAAGTTTACTTTTAGGATCTGGTATGGTATTGGCAGCAACAAAAACTTATGAGAATATATGGAAACAACCAGAAACCTATGATTTTTCTTTTGAATTGACAGAAAATGAAAGAAAAGAGGCAATTAGTGAAGATGAAGCAAGAAAGAAAGCAATAGATTATTTAGTAAAAATAGGATTAGACAAAGAAGTTACACAATTAAGTTTAGAAAAAGATTTTTTTGATAATGAAGCGGTATGGGATATTGGATTTGAAAGTGGAACGATGACTCTTGACAGTAAAGGGAATTTTAAAAATTTAAATATTCCATCCTATACCTATGAAATCCCTTATGATTATGGTATAACAAGAGAAGAAGCAAGAAAAGTTGCAAAAGAATTACTATTAAAATATAATCCTAATGATAATAGTAATGAATATGAATTAGTATCATTAAAGAGAAATAGTGAAGAGGATAAAGGTGCTTATATTTGGTATGCTGATTTCTATAAAAAATATGATGGATTATTAAATAGTTATGAAAAAATTTGTATTGGATGGATTCCAAAAATTAACGGTCTATACAGTTTGAGATTTGAAAATGATAAGTATGAAAATAATGAACAAATAATATCAAAAGAAGAGGCTATAAAAATAGCAATAGAAAAAGACAAAAAAGTAGAAACTAGACATAATATAATAGCTACAGAAGCTGAAATTGGAATAGACAAAATGAATACAGAAGTGGTGTATAGAGAAAAGAATATAGAAGAGTATGAAAAAGGAACGATCAATTTTATACCTAGTGAAAATGGAAATACATTCGTAAAAAAAGACGATGCAACATTTTATAAAGTAGATAATCGAGTAAGAAAAGTTTGGGAAGTAACGATTTATTATGATTATATTAAATATAAAGAAAATGGACCAGAAAGATTTGTTTACTATGTAGATGCAACTACAGGAGAAATAATTGGTGGAAATAGATTTTATGGGGCTAAAATGCAAATTAAAAATTTAATAGAAGACCCCTATAATGTTATTGAAAAATAACGAAAAGAGATAAAGTAATCATAATAGCAAGAAAAGGTATCATTTATCTAACATAAAAGTGGTAAAATTTGATTTTTTGTGATAGAATAGTATCAAAATAAAAAAACAGGAGAATCAGAGTATGAATCAAAATAAAGTAATGCCAGATTACAATAATAGTATATTAAATTTAATAACATCTATCTTAAAAAAATACAAAGTAGAAACCCAGCATACCAGTTTGCCAAAAATAGATAAAATATTAAAAAAGCAATATAAAAATATTGTTCTAATGATATTAGATGGAATGGGAGAAAATATTTTAAAAAATATATCTCCAAATGGGATATTATCAAAAAACAAAATAGATACCATAACATCTGTTTATCCTTGTACAACGACAGCAGCAATGACTACTTATTATTCAGGGAAAGCACCAATTGAAACAGGTTGGATAGCATGGACACAATTTTTTAAAGAATATGGAAAATATATAAATGTATTGCAAGAAAGGGATTTTTGTACAGAAGAAAAGCTAGTAATAAAAAGTTTACCAATATCAGATATAATAGGATATAAAACGATATATGAGCAAATAGAAGAACAAAATAAAGATACAAAAACTTATGAAATTATGCCAAGCTATTGTGCCAAAAAAGCGAAAATAACAATGGTTGCCAATACTATACAAGAACTGTGTGGAAGTATCATAACATTGTGCAAAAATACGGAAGATAAATTTGTAATGGCCTATCAAGATAATCCAGATAGTATTATTCATAAAAATGGTTGTTATTCAGAAGAAACAAGACAATTTATAGCTCAAGCAGAAAAAGAAGTAGAAAAAATGTTGCAAGAATTAAAAGATACCAATACTTTACTAATTATTTCAGCAGACCATGGACATCAAGATATCAATGAAACAATAGATATATTAGAATTAGATGAAATACAAGAGTGTCTAATAATGCCACCAACATTGGAAGGAAGAATGGTCGGTTTTTTTGTAAAAGATACAAAAAGAAAAGACTTTGAAGATAGGTTTAATAAAATATTTAAAGATAAATACATTTTATATACTAAAGAAGAAATAGTAAAAAGTAATTTATTTGGATATGGAAAAAAACATAAGAAAATAGAAGATTTTTTAGGCGATTATATAGCAATAGCTATAGCCGATACACGAATAAATTTAGAAACCTATTTATCAAGAGAAATGAAAGAGCCAAAAGAAAAGAAGTCATCACATTGTGGTTTAACAAAAAATGAAATGGAAGTTCCACTAATTGTGTTTGACGTGTAATAATTTATTTATATAAAAATAATATCTAATATTTGCAGGGAGTAAAGATTATATATGGAAAATACGATAATTTATTTGATTAGGCATGCAGATACAATAAAAGAAGATGGAATTAGAAATACAAATGAAGATACTCAAAACATTAATGAAAAAGAAATTTTATCAGTTGAGGGAGAAAAAAAGTCAAGAAAGTTAGCAGAGTATAAACCCTTAAGAAATATTGATGTTATATGGTCTAGTAGTTATACTAGAGCGAAAGAAACAGCCAAGTATATAGCCTATAACAACAATTTGCCAATAAATATAGATTCTAATTTAAATGAAAGAAAATTAGGAAATTTAGATGAATTATCTATAAAATTTTTATTATTAAATTGGTGTAAAGTAAATGATAATACACAGTTAATATATAAAAACAAGATATTAGATATTGAATCTCCATGTTTAATAAAATTGATATTCAAAGAAAAGCAATTAATAAGTTTAGAACAATTAAACCTAGGAAGTGTAGTAAAATGAAAAATAAAGCTATAGAGTATATAGGAAAAATAGTTGATGTAAAAGTAGATAGACCAATAGGAAGTAGTCATCCACAATATCCAAACCATATATATTTAGTAAATTATGGATTTGTTCCAAACACAAAAAGTGGAGATGGGGAAGAATTAGACTGCTACATTTTGGGAGAATCCAAACCATTAAAAGAATATAGAGGAAAATGTATAGCAGTTATACACAGATTAAATGACGATGATGACAAATTGATTATAGTGCCTAATAATAAAACTTATACAGATAATGAAATAAGATTATTGACAGATTTTCAAGAAAAGTATTATGAAAGTATGATTGTAAGATAAATAAAAAAAGAAAACAGGAGAAATTATGTATGATTTAAAAGAAATCGAAAAATATACAAATGGGAAAATAATAAATGGTAATCCCAAAATGCAAATCAAACACTATAGCATAGCAAAAGAAAAACATCAAATAGGAGAATTCTACATACCAATAATCTTTCATGAAATAAATCGAGAAGAATTTATTTTAGACTCTGTAAAAGCAGGCGGAGTAGGATTTTTAATCAGCAAAAATGCAAAAAATCTATATGGAATAATAGAAAAAGCCAAAAAGATCAATCAGGACATAGGAATCATAGAAGTAGAAGATGTTAACCAAGCCATTTATCAACTGGGACTAGAAAGCAGAAGAAGAAACCAAGAAAAGCCAATTATAGCTGTAACAGGAAGTGTAGGAAAAACAACCTTATGTAAGTTACTAGCTAATGTATTAAAAACACAAAATAAAGTATTACACGATTTCAAAAATGAAAATAATAATACAAGATGTCATATAGCATTTACCTTATTAGAGTTTAATCATTATGACATGGCAGTACTAGAATTGGGAATTAGTCAAAAAGGTGTTATGACTCAAATTACAAAATTAGTAGAACCATCTATTGCAGTAATCAATTCTATAGGTTCACAACATTTAGACAAACTAGAAAACAAAGAAACCGTCTTAGCAGAAAAATTACATATAACAGATTTTATAAAAGATAAAAAAATACTATTTGTCAATACTGACAATAACTATTTACAAGACATTGAAAAAACAAATACCTATGAGGTAAGAAAATATAGTACAAAAGAAGCTTATGACATACAAGAAACCAATGGAAAATTAAGTTTTAAAACATCTATATATGAAAAAGGAACCGAATTTAATCTTAATTTATATGGTAGGCATCATATAGCCAATATTATTTTAGCCATAAAAATAGGAGAAATCTATCAAATAAGCTATGAAAATATAGTAAAAGCAATTTCTGAGTTTCAGCCAGTAGATGGAAGACTAAAGGTATTAAAAAGCAACAAAAGTAATATCCTATTAATAGATGACGCATACAACTTTAGTATAGAAGCCATCCAATTAGGATTAGAAACAGCAAGTAAAATAAAAAGTAAAAGAAAAATAGCTATAATAGGAGAAATGACAGATTTAGGAGAACAATCCGTAAAAATCCACCAAGAATTAGGAAAATACCTAAAACAATTAAACTTTGATACCATCTATACAGTAGAAGGAAAATATACCCAATATTTTGAAGGAGATTTTATAAAAAGGTTTGAAAATATAGAAGAAATCATACAAGCCTTGGATAAAAACCTAAAAGATGGAGATTTAGTTTATGTAAAAGGAGCCAATTCACAACATTTTAATAAAATTGTTGAATTTATAAAAACTAGCCAAAATTGTGAATAAAGAAAAAAATTTAGGTAAATATAGTAAAAAAAGAAAAAATGCCCCAAAGGCTAATCTATGTTAATATTTTAGTTAGGAGAAGAAAAATGAATGATAAAGAAAAAGAAAAGATGTTAACAGGTCAATTGTATGATGCTACCATTAAAGAATTACAAGAAGCATTAATCCAAGCCAAAGATTTATGTTACGAATACAATAAAATAAAGCCTTCTAAAATAGAAGAAAGAAAAGAAATGATGACAAAAATTTTAGGAAAAACAAAGCAAAACTTTTTAATTGAACAACCTTTTTATTGTGATAGAGGTTATAATATTGAAATAGGAGAAAATTTTTATGCCAATCACAATTTAGTAATATTAGACGACAATCAAGTAAAATTTGGAGATAATGTATTTATTGCACCAAATTGCGGATTTTATACAGCAGGTCATCCAATTGATAGCCAAAAAAGAAACCAAGGTTTAGAATATGCTAAGCCAATTGAAGTAGGAAATGATGTGTGGATTGGAGGAAATGTTGTTGTATTGCCAGGGATTAAGATAGGAAATAATTGTGTAATAGGAGCAGGAAGTGTGGTAACCAAAGATATTCCAAGCAATAGTGTGGCAGTTGGCAACCCTTGTAAAGTTATTAAAAAGATAGATAGTTACCATTCACTAACTTGATTTGTTATAAAAAATAGATAAACTTTTCGATTAAAAAACAGATGTAACAATAGTTCGTAAATCAGATTTTTAAAGGAAAAACATGTGTAGCTATCAAAATAAATAGTAAGTAAGATTAAAGGAAGGGTAAAAAATGAAGAAGAAAACAATGCAAAGAATTGCCATTAGTATCGTAGCAATCATAATTTTAATAGTAGGAATAATAGGAGGTGCCTACTTAGTATTTGTATATTCTAACCAAGATTATTATATTAGCGAAAAAAATATCAATATTCCAATATTTGTTTATCATGATATTGTAAATGAAATGACAGGAGAAGAATACATGCAAACAACAAAAGAAAACTTTGAAAAACAAATTTTGGGTTTAAGAAAAATAGGTTATGACTTTATTCGATACGATGATTTAATAGCCTATAGCAAAGGTGAAAAAAAGTTACATGAAAAATCAATTTTAATAGCCTTTGATGATGGTTGGAAAGGAAATTATGAAATCTTATTTCCCATTCTAAAAAAACACAATATTCCAATAGCCATTAATATAGTAGACAACAATGTTGGAACAGAAGGAGCCTTGACCTGGGAGCAAATAAAAGAAATGAATGAAAGTGGTTTAGTAGATATTTTTACACATAGTAGGTATCATGAAGATGCCAATACCATAGCAACTAACCAATATGTTCAAGACATTTTATATGCCCACAATCATATTGAAGAAAAGCTTGGAAAAAAAGTGACAAAAGTATTTACTTATCCATATGGAATAAAAGGAGAAGAAAAAATAGAGGCATTAAAAAAAGAAGGATTTGTACAAAATTTAACAGATAATAAAATTAATAAAAGTAAACAATTAGATTTATCAAGATTACATAGAGAATACCCTTTAAATGATTCAGTTGAAAAAATATTATTAAAAATCTTGTACCGTAGTATTCGATATTAAATAATAGGAGAAACCAATATATGAGTAAAGTAAAATGGACCAAGGAACAACAAGACGCAATTTATGAAAAAAATAAAAATATATTAGTAGCAGCAGCAGCGGGAAGTGGAAAAACAGCAGTATTAGTAGAAAGAATTATCAACAAAATATTATATGACAAAATTGATATTGACAAATTATTAGTTGTAACATTTACCAATAGTGCAGCTAGTGAAATGAGAGAAAGAGTTTTAAATGCCATTTACAAAGAGCTAGAAGAAAACCCAGAAGATGAAAATTTGCAAAGACAAATAACCTTATTAAATCAAGCAAGCATTTGTACAATAGATTCTTTTTGTTTAGAAGTGGTAAGAAACAATTTTTACGAATTAGAAAATATATCTCCCAACTTTAGAATTGCAGATACAACGGAAATTGAACTGTTAAAGCAAGAAGTAATAGAAGATATATTTGAAGAAAAATATGAAACGCAAGATGAAGATTTTGCCAAATTAATAAATGTATATACCAGTTACCGAGATGACACTCCTTTAAAAGAAATCGTTTTAAAAATAGACTCTTACATACAAAGTAATCCTTTTCCACAAAAATGGTTAGAAGAAAAAATAGAGATGTTTAACTTAGCAACTAAATTAGAAGAAGACTTTCGTCAAACACCATGGGGAAAAATTTTATTACAAGAAGTGGAAGAAGAATTAATAGATGATATTACGATATTAGAACAATTAGAAAAAGATTTATCTTATGACCTAAGTTTAGAAAAATTTTATCAAACCATAAGAAATGATAAAGAACAACTACAAAACTTAATAAACAATTTAGATAATTGGGATAAAGCTTATGAAATAGCCAAAACATTAAAATTTGTAACATGGCCAAGACAAAAAATAGAATCACAAATAAAAGAAAAAGCCAAAGAAGCAAGAGACGAAGTTAAGAGAAAATTGGCTAAAGTATTAGATAAAATCTTGATTTGTGATTCACGACAGGCCAATCAAGATATTTATGATATGTATCCTATTTTATTGAAATTACAAGATTTAATTCTTAACTTTCAAAAAGAATTTACTAAACAAAAAAGAGAAAAAAACATAGTGGATTTTAGTGATGTAGAGCATTTGGCTTTAACCATTTTACTAGATTCAGAAGAAGTTGCCAAGAAATATCAAAACAAGTTCCAAGAAATAGCCATTGATGAATACCAAGACAGTAACTTAGTGCAAGAATATATATTAACAGCTATCTCACGAAATAATAATATTTTCATGGTAGGGGATGTAAAACAAAGTATTTATAAATTTAGACAAGCCATGCCAGAATTATTTTTGAATAAATATGAAACGTATCAAAAAAAAGAAATAAGAAAACCAGAAGAAGACTTAAAAATCCAATTATTTAAAAATTTTAGAAGTAAGGAAACAATTTTACAATTTACCAACTTGATTTTTGAAGATATTATGAGCAAAATGTTAGGGGATATTGATTATAAGGAAGAAGAATTTTTGAATTTAGGAGCCAATTACCCTAAGATGAATCAAAATGAAAAAATTGAAATCAATATAATAGATCCATTATTAGTAGAAGATACGCCACAAGAAGCGGACAAGCAATTAGAAGAAAAAATAGAGGAAACGACATTAGAAGAAGAGGAAAATATTGCAGATGTAGAATTAGAAGCAAAGTTAGTTGCAAACAAAATTAAAAAAATGATAGAAAGTAAGTATCAAGTATGGGACAAAAAACAAGAATGTTATCGTGATATTTGCTACAAAGATATGGTTATTTTATTAAGAAGTACCAGTAAAGTAGCTCCTATTTATGAACAAGAAATCCTAAAATTACAAATGCCAGTGTTTTCAGATAGTTCGCAAGAATACTTAGATTCGATTGAAATTCAAACCATTATGAGTTTACTAAAAATCATTGACAATCCCATTCAAGATATTCCATTAGTAGCGGTTATGAGGTCAAATATTGGCAAATTTACAGATGACGAATTAATTCAAATTCGTTTAGCAGATAAACAAGATAGTTTTTATACATGCTTGCAAAAAGCAAAACTTTGCGTAGATAACGAATTAAAGCAAAAAATAGAAAACTTTTTAGCATGTTTGAAACAATGGAGAAAAGAGCAAGAATATTTGGCATTAGATGAATTAATATGGAAAATCTATACCGATACAGGGTATTATAATTATGTGGGATTAATGCCAAATGGGAGCTTAAGACAAGCCAATTTAAAAGTGTTATTTGAAAGAGCTAAACAATATGAGACAGCAAGTTTTAAGGGACTTTATCATTTTATTCGTTTTATTGAAAAATTAAGATTAAATAGTGGTGACATGGGATCTGCTAAAATAATTGGAGAAAATGATGACGTAATTAGAATTATGAGTATTCATAAAAGTAAAGGTTTAGAATTTCCAATCGTGTTTTTAGCCAGTACAGGAAAACAATTTAATCTAATGGACTTAAATCAAAATATCTTGTTACATCAAGAATTAGGAATTGGGGCAAAATATATTGATTATGAAAAACAAGTTCAATACGATACTTTGAGCAAAGCTGCTATTCGTAATCAAACACTTACAGAAACCTTATCAGAAGAAATGAGAATTTTATATGTTGCCTTAACAAGAGCAAAAGAAAAATTAATTGTTACAGGTATCAAAAAAGATTATGAAAAACAAAAAGAAAAACTGTTGAAACAAATTGAAAGATATCCAAAACAAGGACAAAAAATCAATTCAATTTTGGTGAAAAAATATATTAAATTTATGGATTGGATGTTACTAGTGTATTTTTATGAACCGACTAAAATGGAGCAAATTGCCCAATTAAATACTTATACGAAAAAACAAGTTCTAGATTTTTGTGAAAAGGTGGAAGTAGAAGAAGTTAATATGATACAAAAAATGGAAACGAAAGAACTTTCTTTGGACACAGAAGAATTTAAAAAAATAGTAGAAATTTTAAACCATAAGTATCGTTATCAATTGTCTACTAAAATTCCCACCAAATCATCTGTTACTAAAATCAAACAAGCAAAGCAAGAAACAATTGAAATAAATTTTGGTGTTCCGAAATTTATGAAAAAAGAAGAAGATACAAAATTAACCGCTAGCCAAAAAGGAACATTACTACATTTATGCTTACAAAAAATAGATGAAAGAAAAGAATATAATTTAGAAACAATTGGACAATTTATTAACAATTTAGTAGAAAAAGAAATGATTACAACAATTGAGGCTAAAAACATCAATCCAAGTACTATTTTAAAGTTTAGGCAATCTAACATTTGGCAAGAACTAAAGCAGGCAAAAGAAATTCAAAAAGAGAAACCATTTTATATTACCATACCTGCTAAAGAAATTTACCAAGAAGATGTGCTAGAAGATATTTTGGTTCAAGGAATTATTGATTTATATTATATTAATAAAAAAGATGAATTAGTGCTAGTAGATTACAAAACAGATTTTGTATCATCAGAAAAAGAACTAATCAATCGATATACCAAACAGTTAGAACTATATCAAAAAGCTTTAGAGGAGGCTTTGCAAAAAAAGGTTAGCCGTGTTCTTATTTATTCAACTTTTTTAGGAAAAGAGTTGGAAGTGTTGAAAAATTAGGAAAAATCTGCTATAATAGTATTGGTTTAAAATAATTTGAAATAAATCATATAAACTGGGGGATGGAAAGATATGAGTACCATGCAAAAAATAATACTATGGATAGCAATTTTAATAGGCGTTTTTATACTTTCTGATTTTTTAATTAATGTAGGAATTAATTCTACTTACCAAGATATTCAAAGAGATGATAATCATTCACAAGTTATTGTCTATCAAGCAGATGCCACTTATGTAAATGGAAGAATTAGAGGTCTTATTAAAGGAGCAGAAAAATCACAAGGTAAGTATTTGAAAGTGGAGTTGTATTCAAAAAGAGATGTGTTGGTAGGTAGAAATTATATCCAGATGCAGGATTTGAAAAAAGAAGATACACAACCCTTTGAGTTACTCTTTCGAGCAAAGGATGTAGCATCTTATAAAATCAGTATGGTAGATGAAAAAGAACCAGGTGACGAAATTGAAGTTTTACCAAGAGAATGGACACAACCTGAGGTTGTATTGGGAACCATTATGGCATTTTTAATTTTTTGGGGATAATAAAAAAGACAATTAGGAAATAGAAGGAATTTTTTTCTATTTCTTCTTTTTTTTTCAGTTTTTAAAGTTTTGACTTTTTATGTCGAATATAGTATAATAAATTTACTTAGGTGTTGATATCCTCTTGTTAGTTACATGAAGACATGGGACAGCCTTAAGGAAAAATAATAATTTAGGGAGGAAAAAATAAAAATGGAAATCTCTACTGTAAAAGAGGGAAAACTGATAATTAAGGAGGGGGTAACCGCAATAGGAGAACGCGTGTTTGAAGGTGAAGAGATGCAAGAGATTGAATTTCCGAGAAGCCTGAAGTTAATCGGTTTTTCTGCTTTTGCTAATTGCAAAAATTTAAAAGAAGTAATAATTCCTGATGGTGTTACCCATATTGGTAGTGAGGCTTTTCGAGATTGTAAAAATTTAGAGAGTGTTTCAATCCCAACAACAGTGGAAAAAATAGAAAACGTTTTTTGTAATTGTCCTAACCTGCGGAAGGTTGTAGCACCTCGTCATTTAATCTCAAAGATTGCAATGGAAACAAGTATTGAAGTTTTACTATTTATGAAGGAATAAAAGAGAAGCCATCCCTCAGCCAGCTATATGGCTGGGGGCAATGTTTTAATTTTTATCTTTTGGATTTACATACAAAGTTTTTTGATTACTATAAATTACCATACCTGGTTTTGCACCATTTGGTTTTTTTACAAACTTAACTTCACAAACATCAACTGGCACATTAGAAGAATTTTTTGCTTTACTATGAAAAGCTACAATTTCAGCACATTTTAGTAAAACATCATCATTGGGTAAAGAGGAGGAAAGTTGTAAAATAGCATGACTGCCATGAATATCTTTAGTATGAAACCATAAGTCAGTCTTTTTAGCATATTTTAAAGTTAAATAATCATTTTCTTTATTATTTCTTCCAACTAATAAAACAAAACCATTAATTGTATACTTTAGAGGATTAAAAGAAACATGCTTATTTTTGGTAAGAGAAGATTTTTTTATTTTTGTCTTTTTAGATTTTTTATAATGATCAGTTTTTTCTTTAAAAATTACATTTTCAGAGATTTCTTCAAAAATTTCTGAAACTTCTTCAACAGAAGAACAATTTTCTAATTCATATACAATACTTTCAATATATTTTAATTCTTGTAAGGTTTCCTTTTTTTGCAAACCAACAATTTCTAACGTATTTTTTAATTTTTGATACTTCTTAAAAAAGCGTTTTGCATTGACTAAAGGAGAATATTTATCATCTAAAGGGATGGTAATTTTTTGGTTGTTATAGTAATTATCAAGAGTTATTTGGGCTAAATTTTGATTTGGAATTTTATACAAATTAGCTGTAATTAATTCTCCATACAGTTGATAGGTATCCATATTTTGACAAACCTCTAACTTTTCATCAATATTGAAAAGTCGCTTCTTATATTTTTTTAATAAATCCAAAATCATTTTTAAAATACTATCACGATAAATTTTAAATTCTTCTAAACTCTCTTTTTCATAATAAAAATCATCTAAAAAGAAATTTAAATGAAAAGGATTGGAATTATTTTTGGGCATTAAATAATAATCTTTTTTATGGGTATTAACAATTTGGAAATCTAATGCTAAACAATTATCTGTTTTAGAAATTATTTGTTGTAAATACTCATATAAAATTTTTAAATTCTCTTGATTAAATGTATCAATTTTAAGAAAATTTATAGAATTTTCGATAAAAGATTTGCTAATACCATTAAAAACCTCATAAATGGCATCATTAGAAGAAATCTTTTCACAGAAATTTTCAAATGATAGACAATCTAAAAAGTTATATTTAGCGGTAGTAGGGTAATGATACCTAACATGGGGAACAAGGGCACGATTGCTATCTTCATTGTGAATGTGTCGTAAACTGTCAATGATAATATTTTGGTCATCTAATAATAAAATATTACAATGTTTTCCCATTAATTCAATAATCATTTTTTTTGAAATAATGTCATCTACATCATCAAAACCTTCAAACTCAATTATAACTAATCTTTCTAAGTTGTTAGTTAAGATATTTTTGATATGTAATCCTAAAAGATGTTTACGTAGCACCATGCAAAAGTTGGGTGCCACTTTTGGGTTTGGTTTGGGATGAGTG
Organism: Clostridia bacterium; assembly: GCA_022795075.1. Taxonomy (GTDB): domain Bacteria; phylum Bacillota; class Clostridia; order TANB77; family CAG-508; genus CAG-269. The sequence goes on from JAAWGB010000017.1 coordinate 34,721, forward strand.
GTTAGGTGAAAACGATAATTTTGTGCATCTACACAAATGTTTAATAGGTAGTTTCCACCATCTAAATAAAAACCTAATAAAATGGTGTTTTTGTTAGGTTGAAATATTTTATCAATTCTTGCTCCTGCTAATGTTTGTAGTTCAGAAGCAATAGCTTTTGTTACAATTCCGTCAAATGCCATAGTTTCACTCCTTTACTATCTGATTATTATAGTCACTTGTCATGTTCATCACCTTTCTTTAAGAGTATTATATAATATTTATAAGAAAAATAATATAACAGAAATATTATATTACCATTACAAAAAGGTTATTGTTTGTAAAAAAAATTTATTCTTTCAATCTATTGATACGATTCATATTTTCTAGTGAACTGACTATCTAATCTTTGTCAAGTTCTTTTTATAAATTTATTATATTATTTTTTTGTATAACAAATAAGCGAAAACGATATATTTTTTAGA
>JAAWGB010000018.1 GCA_022795075.1 Clostridia bacterium
AAACTTTAAATTATTAAAATACTTTTGTGCTGATTTTGCTTTTCCTTTATTATGTGTTACAAAAACTATTTCTTCCACTACTTATACCTCTTTTTCTTTTATGATTCTATATATGTCTCCCCAATTATTTACTTCTTTTATATATTGATTTTCTTCTAATTTTACTAAATTCGTATCTCTAAAATATAATGTTTTTATATGATTATCTGCTAACTTTTTTATAATTTTCCAATCATCATCAATCATAATGTCTACATCTTCATTTTTACATACTTCTAATTTGTCATCAATGTTCCAATAATACTTATCAAAACTAATTTTATTTTCTTCTAATAATCTTATTGCATCATCTTTCATTTGTTTAACAAATCCACCTCTAGCAGTAATAACTACAAATTCGTGTCCTTGCTTTTTTAGTAAATTATATACTCCTATAAATCCTGACATTAGATTACTTTCTTTTGATACTGTTAAAAAATATTTTTCAATAAATTCTTGTTCTTGTTCTTCTGTCCAATTATATCTAGCTTGAAATTTTGGCTCTTCTCTATTTATTAGATTATTTCCTTTTACAGTATCTATATCAAATATTTCTTCATAAGTTCTAAAAGTTGTTTCACTGTCTATAACAACTCCATCTAAATCTATTCCTATCTTCATTACTTCCTCCAAATTTATATTGTTTTAACTACTTTCTTTACTCTTTTAATAAATTCTTCTTTATTTAATAATGCTTGTCTTAATTTATCTAAAGCATCTTCAAATTCTTTATCTTCTAAATATACTTTTGCATAACCATTTTCTCCATATTTTTCTGTCAAATGCCTATAAACTCTTTCAATTTGTTGTTCTTCAGATAAGTTTATATAATTTCTTTTTCCATAAGAATATGTTCGTTTAATAGTGTTATCTATATCAATAATTGTTCTATCTGCTGTACTTATTATTTTTCCATATATAGTTCTAGGTTCATGATTACTAGAGGCTCTATGGTCTTCTATTGCTTCTTTAATTATAATTATTTGCTCATCTGTAAACCATTGTCTTATTTTTTCATCTTGCATAAACATTTTAGCTGATATAATTTCATGTGTCTTCCTATCTATATAATGTCCTAAATCATGATATGAAGCTATTGTATAAACCATATTTAGATCAACATCATAATCTTTTGCTAATTCTAAACTTCTTTTTATTACTATTTTTATATGTTTTATTCCATGTCCCTCTTCATTTTTATCATATTTTGGAAAAACTTCGTTTTCTATATATTGGACTAATTCTTCATTCATTTAATTAATTTCCTCCAAATTATAATCTATATTTAATATATTTTCTTGTTCATCTACTACAATATGCATACTGAAATTGTAATTATCATCTATTAAACCTTTTATAAAGAATTTATCTAAAATCATTATATTAGACAATATTTTTTCTTTTTGTAATAATTTCTTAATATCTATCCACTCTGATGTATTCTCTTCAAATTCTTGTGGTTCTCCCTCATATTCATTTGATATAAAAGTATCAAATAGAAATTTTCTATCTGGATATTCTATTGTCATAATTCCCTTATATTTTAAATTTTTAATGTCTATTCCTGTTTCTTCTTTCATCTCTCTTATAGCTGTTTGTTTTGGAATTTCTCCATCTTCAATTTTTCCTCCTGGTATATCATAGTATCCCTCTTTTCTGTTGCCTTTTTTATATTTTGTAACTACTACTTGGTTATCTTTTATTAAATAGCATCTTACTGCTTTTCTTATTGGTTTATCCATCTTATATTTCCCCATTCTAATTTTTAACATTTTATATCTTTTAAATATTTCTTTACTGTTTTAATTACTTCATTATGTACTTTTCCATTACTAATAACTGCTCCATTTATGCTTTCATCATATCTTTGTTCATTTCCAAATAAATCTGTAACTGTCCCTCCTGCTTCTTCTACTATAACTTTAACTGCTGCAATATCACAATTTTTATGTTTTGTACCAGGAAAAATAGCAAGGCTAAAATCTCCAGAAGCAACACACATACAAGCTCTTATAATACTTCCTAATCCAATAATGTATGTTTTATTTCCTAATTCTTGTAATACATTAGAATATTATAATCTGCTCCAACCCATAAATCATAATGACATACAGTTTTCATATCATCTAATTCATAGTCATTTACAGTTATTTTTTCTCCGTTTTTATATGCTCCTTGTCCTTTTATAGCAGTATATAAACTATAAGTAAATGGATCAAAAACTATTCCAACTTTTGATTCTCCTTTTATAACTAATGCTAGTGAAAATACTGCTACTGGGATATGTCTAGCATACATTTCTGTTCCATCAACTGGATCACATACCCATACCTAATCACTTTTTCCAAATTGTTCTTCTTCTCCATCTACTGAATAAGAGGGATATTTTTCTTTAACTCTTTTTATTAAATATGAATTTATTTCTGTATCTGCTAATGTTACAATGGTTTTATCTCCTTTATAACTTGCACCATTATTTTGTTTGAAATATTTAAGCATTACTTCTCCAGCATGTCTTGCTATATCTTTTGCAAAGTCTAAATATTCTTCTAGTGTCTCCATATTAATTTTCCTCCAATTCCATTGCTTTACTTATACTTTCCCTCTTTTCTTCAAAGTTAGCTTTTGTTACTGGTATTCTTGCATACATTTCAGTTTTCAAAAAGTAATTTAGTGTATCAAATGCCATTAATGTTTCTTCTGTTCCACTACCACTTCCACCAGCACAAGCAATGCAAACAATTTTCTTTCCTTTTATTTTTGAATCTTCCTTAAAAGCATCACATCTTTTTAATCTATCAAAAAATGTTTTTGCTGATTCACTCATTTCGTGGAAATATACTGGAGTAATAAAAATGTAAGCATCAAAGTTTTCCATATACTTATAAATCTCATTGAAATCATCTTTTTGTATGCAGATATGTTCTTCTAAACATATTCCCCATCCTCTTTTACCACATGCAATACATTTTTTTATATTCTTTTTATTTATACAAATATGTTCATATTTATATTTTAGTGTTTTTAATTGTTTTTCGCATTCTTCAACACAAGAAAATGTTAATCCTATTTTATTTGGTACAAAGCTATCTTCATTTACTTGATTACTGCTAAAACTTAATATTAAAACTTTCATATTCTACTCCTATTTATAAATAATGTTACAGTTGCTTTTATTCTATTTCAATGCTTTCATCATTTTCTTTAACAATATTTATATCTAATGTTGGATGAGCATTTTTTACTTCGTTACTTGAATATATTTTGATATTCTTATCTATTTTTTCTAATATCTCTGTATTACAATGGTCTCGATGTTTATGTGTTATTAAATTATATCTACAGTATTCCATATATCAAAATACTCCTCTTTATATTTTTAATTTCCTGGATCAACTAATATCTTCTTTCCTTTTGTTTCTATTAATAAACATGATTGTGGGAATTTTGTAATTTTCATAATTTATCAAATCCTTTCTTTTTTTATTAAACTTATCTATGAATTGTATTTATTATTATCAAATATATCTAAAGGATATATTTTGTTGTCTTCAATGTCATCAATAGTTTTTATGCCTATTTCGTAACCTCTTAATTCTTCTTTTTTCATTTTCTTTATATCTTCTATTGGAATCCATTTAACATCTAAAATTTCTTCTTTATCAAATTCTATGTGTTCTTCTACTATTTCTGCCATAAACCTTATTAAAATATGAGTTTCTTTTTCTAAATCAATGTTAGCAATAGGCAAAACACCTAGTAATTTAACTTTACATCCAGTTTCTTCAAAAGTTTCTCTTATTGCTCCATTCATTATTTTTTCAAATTCTTCTAAATGCCCTGCTGGATAATTCCATTGTCCATAACATGATTTTTTTGCTTCTTTTACCATTAATATTTTGTTATCTCTTTTTATTACACACCCTGCTATAATTTTCATTGATTGATTTCCTCCATTTATTTTAAATAACTATATTTCTCACTTACAATATTATATAATTCTCTTGCACCATTGCTTAATTCATTTTGGTCTACTTCGCCGATTTTATATCTTTCATATCCTAAACATTTATTAGGTTCTGCGATTTTTAATTCTCCACTTTTTAAATTTCCTTTATATACAAGATAAACCCAGTCTTGTTCTTTATTATTTCTTACATCAAATGTTTTAGCATAAGTTGCTACAATAAATTCTTGTAGTTCAATATCTGCATCTGTTCCAATTTCTTCTTCAATTTCTCTTTGTAATGCTGTTCTAAAATCTATATCACTTTTCTTTACTCTACCTCCAATAGTTTCTAGTTTTAGCTGTTCATCTCTACAACCTAAACCTCTTCTTTGAAATACTATTTTATTTTCTTTGTCAAACGCATATACAATTACTGCAACTTCATATTCTTTTGAGATTTCATTATTATTTTTTAGAACTTCGTTTAATTCGTTCATATCTTTTACTTCTTTTAAAAATAGCTTCATTTTTTCTACCTCCTTAATTATAAAAATTACTTTAAAAGTCCTTTTTCATATAAAGCCTTAAATATAAGTTTATCTACTGGCGAAATTATATCTATATCTTTATAATTTAACCATCTTATTTCTTGAATTTCTGAATTAGGTTTTATTTCTCCTATAAATTCTGCTGTATAACAAGTCATTTTAACTAGTATACCTTCTGTTTTTCCATGTGCCTTAGCTTTAAATGTTCCATAATATTTGATTGTATCTTCTTTTATATCAATAGTTAATTCTTCTTTGCATTCTCTAATTAACGTTTGTTCATCTGTTTCATTTAGTTCTCTTTTTCCTCCTGGCAAATAATATGTATCTTTTCCTTTTGATAATGAACTTAATATTTGACCATCTTTTAGATATAATAATGCAATTTTATCAATTTCTTTCATTGGTTATCCTCCAATTCATTTTTAATATAATTTAGCATCTCATTATAATCTTTAAATTGATATTGTGATAATTTATTAATCTCTTCTCTGTTACAATCTGAATATTTATCATATATTACTGCTACTTCTATATCTGCATTATTTGCTGTTTCTACTCCAATTAGTGAATCTTCTATTATTAAACATTCTTCTTTATCTACATTCAATTCCTTTAATATCTTATAATGTATTTCTGGATTTGGTTTTAATTGCTTAACTGCACCTTTTGAATATACTAATGAAAATATATCTTCAATATTGGCTTTATTGATTATATTTGGATTATCATTCTTATAGTTTTCTATTGTATGGTCGTTTGTTGTACTGGCAATAATTAAAATAAATCCTTTTTCTTTTAAATATTTCAAGACTTTTTCAGCGTTTGGTTTATAATCAATTACTGTTCTTAAATAATTATCTGCTATTTCATATCTTAGTTTTTTTATTTCTTCTTTCGATATTTTAGAATGATATTTTTCTTTTAGAAATCCACAATACTCTAAATAAGCATCTTCACATTTACTATATTCTTTTAATTTTTCATCTCTTTGCTTTCCTATATCTACCTTATCAATACTACCATTTCCTACTGTTTTTATTAGTTCTTTATCTATTTCGTTCCATATTCCTATTGAATCTATTAATGTTCCATCTAAATCAAATATAATTACTTTTTTATCTTTTAACATATTACTTTATTTGCTCCTTTAAACACTTTTTCTAACTTCATATTTTAGTTATTTTACTATTTTTCAAACTCATTTTTTTTACTTTTAAAAAATTCATAAAAATATCTTACATTTTCAAGTTCACTCCATTTTTGAACTTTATAATCTTCAGTATCTAAATTATATATTTTAGTATTTAAAATTCCTAACATAAATGGCGAATGTGTTGCTATTATAAATTGAACACCTAAATATCTTGACATTTTATTTATTTCTTCTGCAAGTTTTACTTGATTTTGAGGAGATAGCGAAACCTCTGGTTCATCTAATAAATACAATGTGTCTGGCAAGATATTATCTTCTAAAATTTGCATTGTTGTTTCTCCATTAGAATATTTATCTTGTGCAAATTCAAATCTTGCAAACTGTTTTCCACCTTCCTTTGTCTTTAAAAATTCTTTAGCCTTTTCTAATCCTCTTTCTCTTGCTAAATTGCTTTCCATGCTTTCTTGTAAAACTGCATCTTGTTGTATTTTTCTTATCTCATATAATATCTCTTCACTCTTTACATATCTACTATTTTTTGGTATTCTACTAAATTTTATACCATATTCGTTTTCTCCAAATTCGTATTCACACTCTGCTGCATATTCTTCAAAATATGGTAGCCAGCCATCAACTTTTGAATAGTTTCTTTCTTTTCCTTTTAAATTTAGCTTATGTGCAATAATATTTAATATAGTCGATTTCCCAGAGCCATTATTACCATATAGTACAGTTATATTATCAAATAAAAATACATCTGGTTCTTTATTTTTCAATACATTAAAAGGATATATATTACTATTTTTACTTTTGCTATTACTTAATTTAAATGTTTTTAAATATATCAAACCTACCTCCAACAAATTTTAGTAAATTTACTATTTATTTTCTTTATACCATTCAGCGAAAACTTTTAATGCTTCTACTGAACTATCAATTTTCCTTCGTTCTTCTCTTTCTGTACTATCCATTTCAGCCAGTGTCTTTTCAAAATGTTCTGGCTTAAATATATACCATAAATCAGACCATTTTTCTTCTCTATCCATACCTTGAATTTTTGTTGCTAAATTTCCTGGATGTTTTCCATAAAAATAATGTATCTCTTTTCCATCATGATATGCTAAGCATCCCTCAAATCTACATTTTCTATCTTCTTTATTTTCCATTAGTTTCAAAATTCCGTCTATTCCTATTGTATCTAGTGAAAAAATTAACAAATGCCCTTGGAAATCCATTTAACTCATCTATAAAAAATCCAGTATCTAATGCTATGCAAGGTTTCCTTACAATTTCATATGCTTGTTTTACTTTTGCAGTTGCTATTTCTTTTATATCATCACTTCTAGGTTCATCTAATTCAAAATCATATGTACTAAACTTTAAATTATTAAAATACCTTTCTGCTGATTTTGCTTTTCCTTTATTATGTGTTACAAATACTATTTCTTCCATTTATTGCACCTCTTATTCTTATGCTGTAATTCTATCACAGGTTGACAAATTTTACAATAAAATCAAAAATTAAAAATCCTATTATTCACATAACATGCTTTCGTTTCTAATCTTATCTAAATATCTATCAATTTCAATAATATTGGTTGATTTAACTAACATTTCATTAATCTTACTTCTATTTCCCTTTAAAGTTAATATATCAATGTTTCTTTTAGATTCTTTATTATCTCCATAAGCTATATTTAATTTATGCAATTTCCCTGTATCGATAAAAGGCATAAAAACAATATACTTTTTATCTTCTGTCATAAAATCTGCTTTATTCCAATTAGAAAGCAATATTTCTTTTCCTTTGTAAATTTCTTTTACTACATCATAAATATCTACATCTTTAATAGTCTTTATCAATTCTAAATTATCATCTGTTGGATTGATTACCTGTATAGATTTACCACTTATTGTAAAATACTTATTACTTTTATTGATTCTATCAAAATCTTCTAAAAGCACGATTACTTTATCATTTGAAAACATTTTATTAATATCTGTTAAAGTTTGTTTTACATATAATGGATTATTTCTATTTGAAATATAATACACAATATATTTATTTTGTAAGATTTCCAATTCACCAATATATTTTCTACCTAAATCTGTATAAACGTTATTTTCTTTTAGCTCCCAACTAGGTATAAAATTTATATCATCTTCAAATCCAAGCATTGCAATCTTTGCTACATCTTTTATTCTATCTTTGTAATCTTTATTTCTACAAAGATTATAACTTTCATATCCAAAATCTTGTAATAATCTTCTTCCCTCTATATCAATTTTTATATAATACGTATTTTCTCTTTTTACATACCCTGCCTTTTCTAATACTTTTAATCTTTTTCTATAATAATCTTTAGATTTATAAATCTTTTTACAATCAACTGATTTTATTTGTTTATATCTGCCTATAAAACATATAAGCTCTATATCTCTTGAACTTAATCTTATTTTCATAATCTCAAACCTCCTTTTTCTAATTAATTAACTAACATACATCTTCTTTTTTCTTTTGAACCACTTACCTATATGTACACCCTAAACTCCATACAATGTTTTTCTTTTGTTTTTAGATTTCTTAATCATTTGCATACTTTTATTTTGTCCGCCTTTTTGCTAATAAAATTAGCCTAAATCGGACATATTTTTACTATCAAAAATCCTAAATTTTATATCCGTTTCTTTATCTATTTTGTTCATTTATTTGTACCTGTAAATCTATTAGCTTTTATATTCAAAACTTTTTTAGAATAAAAAAAACGAATTATCAGAATTTCTAAGTGATGGCAATCACAAAGAAATTCTAGAAATTCGCATATTTATCTTCTACGGAAATTTATCATACTATGATAAATTTCTTAGAATATAAAAATAAAGTGCTATTGCTAACACTCTATTTCTTGTAATCGGCATATTAAATTTTTTATTTTTGCTATGTCAATGGACATATTCCCTACCTACCAGTTAGGCTATCATTTTTTACTATTTTAATAAAATTGGTCGCTTTTTTAAGTTTTTTATAAAATTCTATGTTTTTATCTTTTTTACCAAACTCGCTAATATCAATGCTTACAAGTTTTCTATTTCAGATGTTCCTATCTTATACTCAATATCTTCCATATCTAGAAACATTTCCTTAACCCTTTTCAAAGTCAGCATAAGAACTTTGGGTTGTGGATTTTTCTTATGATCAGAAAGCAATTTTTGTGTATAGCAATTTTCTGCTGTCTTAAAAAGCAAATAACGATTACCCACATAAGTATAATAAATTTGATATCCATTTCTTAAATCTTCCCACATTTTTTCAAACGTATAATTTTCCATTTTTCCTCCTTAACCTGTCCCAAAAAACACATTTAGGGGTAATTGGTGCCTGTCCCCAAACACACATTTAGGGGGAACTGGTGCCTGTCCCCAAACACACATCAGCGAATCATTTCTTGGAACTGAATTTCTGTTAAGACTGTAATTCCTAAACTTTGTGCTTTTGTTAGTTTACTTCCCGCTTCTTCTCCTGCTAATACATAGTCTGTTTTTTTCGATACTGTACTAGAAGTTTTTCCACCAAATTTTTCAATTAGATTGGTAGCTTCTCCTCTTGTGTAATTTTCTAATGTTCCTGTTAAGACAAAGGTTTTTCCTTCAAATCGATTGTCAGTATTTTCATCTTCTTTAGATGATACAGCTGTATTGACTCCTGCTTTTTTTAATTTTTCGATTAAGTCTAAAGTTTGTTCTTGTGTAAAAAATTCTCTAATACTATTGGCTACAATTGGTCCAATGTCATTTATCATGCTTAAGTCTTCAAAGCTTGCCTCTATTAGGCTGTCTAAATTTTTGTATTTTCTTGCTAATAATTTGGAGGCTTTTGTTCCAACATGACGTATTCCAAATGCTGTGATAAGTCTATATAAGTCGTTTTCTTTACTTTTGTTGATGCTATCTACCAAGTTTTGTGCAAATTTTTGACCATTTTTCTTAAGAGATGCAATATCTTCAAACTGTAAAGTATAAATATCTGCTATGTTTTCTATTAAACCTTTGTCTAATAGTTGTTGTATAATATTTTCTCCTAGTCCATCAATGTTCATAGCTTCTCTTGATACAAAGTGCACTAAATTTCTAAATAGCTTGGCTGGACATTCTATTCCTGTACAGCGTATGGCTACTTCTCCTTCTTCTCTTACTGCTTGTGCACCACATACTGGACAAGCTTTAGGCATATTGAATTCAACTTCTTCTCCTGTTCTTTTTTCTTTTTTGACTGCCACAATTTCTGGTATAACATCTCCTGCTTTTTGTATAACTACTATATCTCCAATTTTCAAGTCTTTTTCTTTGATAAAATCTTCATTGTGCAAAGTGGTTTTGGAAATTGTGGAACCTGCTACTTTTACTGGTTCTAATATGGCCATTGGTGTTATTACACCTGTTCTTCCTACTTGACATACAATATCTTTTAGTTTGGTTTCTTTTTTCTCTGGTGGATACTTGTAAGCTACTGCCCATCTTGGTGTTTTGGCTGTTGTGCCTAAAATTTCTCTGAATTTTAAATCATCTACTTTCACAACTGCTCCATCAATTCCAAATGTTAATTTTTCTCTGTCTTCTCCTATCTTTTCAATAGCTTTTTCTATTTCTTTTCTATTTTTACAATAAATACGTACAGGATTTACATTAAAACCTAAGTCACTTAAATATTGCAATTCTTCATAATGGGAATGAAATTCTTTTCCTTCTATTTTTTGTACGTTAAAAATATAAATATCTAATGGTCTTGTTTGTGTTATTTTACTGTCAAGTTGTCTTAAAGACCCTGCTGCTGCGTTTCTAGCATTGGCAAATAATTCTTCTTCATTTTCTTGTCTTTTTTGGTTCATTTTTTCAAAGTCATCTTTTGCAATAAAAACTTCTCCTCTAACGGTTATGTCAATGGAATCTTTTAGTTTCGTTGGTATGGTTGGAATAGTTTTTAAATTGTTCGTAACATCTTCTCCTACTAAACCATTTCCTCTTGTTGCTCCTCTTACTAATTCACCATTTTTGTATTCTAAGGCTGCTGATAATCCATCAATTTTTGTTTCTACTACATAAGTAACTGTTTCAATCTTATTTTCTTGTGCTTTTTGCTCTATTTTACTTACAAAATCTTCTACTTCTTCTATGCTAAATACATCTTGCAAACTTTGCAAAGGAACCTCATGAGTTACTTTTTGAAATCCTTCTTTTACATTTCCTCCTACTCTTTGGGTTAAAGAATGTTTTGACTGAAATTCTGGAAATTGTTTTTCTAAATTTCTTAATTCTACCATTAACATGTCATATTCAAAATCAGATATTTCTGGCTTATCTTCATCATAATATTTTTTAGCATGATATTCTACTTGCTTTCTTAATTCTTCTATTCTTTCTTTTGCTTGGTTTTTATCCATTGTTGCACACCTCTTTTTTTGTTTTCTTTATTATATACAATTTAATAAAAAAAATAAAGAAATTTTAAAAATTCCTTTATTTTTATCTTATAAATACTTTTTATTTTGTTTTTGTCTACCATTCACTGAGCTATTATTTTAAGCAAATCTCTAAATTGCAACCTATTATTCTGCTTTTGCACATATGATTAATCTTGCACTACTGTCATCTGTACAAGTTGATAAAGTAACTTCTGGTTTTCCTCCTGTATCTCTTTGATAAAAAGATGTGTCTTCTGGTGTTGTTTCAAATTTATTATAAATTGTATAAATCAATTTTTTACCATTATTATCTGTAATATATATTTTGTCACCAATATTTAATTTTTTGTTATTAGAAAAGAATAAACCATTTCTATAGTTGTGTCCAATAATAACACTATTTCCAGCTTCATTAATTCCTGTTCCATATAAAAAGGCTACTGCTGTTTCAATTGATTTTTTAGTTACTTTTTCTAATATTGGATATTTAAAATTAGTAGTTGGTATTTCCATTGTTCCTAAAACACCAAATCCTTTATACATTTGTTTTTGAGATGAACCTGATGAGGTATTAGCATCTTTTATTTGGTCAAATGGATTGGCACCTGCATTTTCATCCTCACTAGGATTTTGTGTATCTTCTGTAGAAGTTCCATCTGACACTTCTCCTTGGAAATTATCAACAAAATCAGATGTATCTTTTGTAACAACATAATTTTGATAATAATCATAACCTAAAAATCCAAGTAATCCAAGAATGGCTACAATAACAATTATTAATATGGCAGTTAATACTTTACTATATTTACTTTCAAACATATTTTTTCCCTCCGTATCTCTTTCTTTTTTACTCTATTTTAATTATATCATTTTTGATTTATTTTGTAAACTATGGTAACCAATTTTATATCATTTCTTCTTCAATATTAATTATTCCTTTTTTATTATTGGATGTCTGATAACTGTTTTTAATTTATTTACATCACACCTTCTTGGATCACTTAAATAAATTTCATGATGAAATCGTTTGTCTGTAATATCTAGTTCATATCCATTTTCTATCATATAGTCGTGCATGATACGAATAGTTTTAGGTTCATTATCATAAGCTCCTATGTGCATACATTGAACGCAGATTCCTTCATCATAAGTTAAAAATTCCACTTTTGAAAAGTCTATCTTTTTCTTATTTGTTGCTTCCTTTATAGCCCACTGAAAATCTTCTTTCGTTACAAAGTCTGGTAATCTAATAATAGATATAAAGTTCATTTGGTCTTTATGGCTATAGTCAATACTATCCTTCATTCCATCTTGCCACCAAAATCCTTCTAATGGTGGAACTACATATTCAAAATAACCATCTATTTTATGTGTGCCTTTATAACTCATTTTTATAGTAAAAGCAATAGCATATAAAAGTCCTATTTTCTGTTTATACACTCCTTTTTCGTCATTAGGATTTCCCTTACCTCTAACTGCAATATAATTCATTGTTGGAATTTTTATCATACTAGGCTTATTCTTTGGCAGATAAAATTCCTTATATTCTTTTTTATAATCAAAAGCCATTTTATCTTTTCCTTTCTACTCATCTAGTGCAATATAAATATGAATTTCTTGTTTTTGCATATCTTTGGAATTGTTTTGATATTCTTCAAAATCACAAGTATATTTTCTTTTTAAGTCCATATTCCATATTTCTTGCCAAGCCTGTCCTACTGCATTTTGCACATCTCCTGTTATAACAAACTTAGCATATTTTCCTTTTGGAATCATAATACTTTCTATTTGTTCTCCTATTTTTACTTCCCTACTCACTTCTGCTCCTGCAATAAATGTATAAGGTTTTGTATAATCACCCTCATATTCTGTATATAATCCTATCGTTTTACCATTTACCTTATTGGGAACTTTCTCATAAATTCCATCTGCAAATAATTTTTGCCAAGTTATTCCTATATCTTGCATAGCCTTTCCATCTTGATTAGTTGTTTTAATTCTAATTCCTGTAATAACCTTTTCTTCTAATTTTACAATTTTATATTTCATAATATATCTACCTCCTAACCAGAAATATATATCATATAACTTGACAACTGTATGTCATATTATAAATAATTTTTTAAAGTTTTTTCTAATTTATCTTTCATAATATTTTTTGCTCTAGTTGGTGATAAAACTTTTATATGTTCCCCAAAAGATAAAATATAACCATATACCCATTCATTTTCTGGATAGATTACTTTTATAATAAAGTTTCCATCTTCTTTTTTCATTATTTCTTTACTTTCAAATTCATCATATACTCTATAAGTCATAGCTTTACTTATTTCTAGTTCAAGTTCTATCATTTTTAATTTACGTTTTTCTTTCTTTTCTTCTTTTGGTAATTCTCTTTCAAAATGTTCTTGTAACATATTAACTTCTTTTATTCTTGCAATTTTGAATATTCTGTAATCTTGTTTTAATTTACAATAACTTACTAAATACCATGATTTATCTTTAAGCCATATTTGTAATGGTTCTACAATTCTTTTACTTTCTTCCCCATTAGAATTATAATAAGTAAATTGTACTAGTTGCTTATTTAAAATTGCAGATTTAATCATGTCAAATCGTTGTTCTTTGGCATTACCCCAATTAGAAAAATCAATCTTAATCCAATCATTTATTTTTTTATTAAATAATATGCTTAATTTTTCTAAAATATCTTGTTCATCTTGTCCTTTTACCTTTTTCATTCCTTGCAAGGCAAATAAAATCTGATTTTGTTCTTCTTCAGAAAGTATCGTTTTATTTAGTACATATTCATCTAAAAGTCCTATTCCTCCATCTTTTCCTTTACTTGCATAAATTGGTATGTTTGCTCCACTTAATGTTTCTATATCTCTATAAATTGTTCTTGTAGATACCTCAAACCTATTAGCTAATTCTTTAGCTGTAGTTTTTCTTTTTTGCATTAGTATATATACTATTTCAAATAATCTATTATTTACTTGCATATTTTCCTCCTACCAATATTATAGCATATAAATATGACATCTACCTGTCATATTTCAAAAAAAGAAGATACTAATTTTTTAATATCTTCTATAACTTTTTTCTTATATTTATTCCTTACCTACTATCTTACTTATTTTTTAACTTTTCACATTCGTAACATCTCATAGTTACTCTATTTTTAGACAATTTTTTCACCTAATTGTTTGCCCCCTAATATATGGAAGTGTAAGTGCATAATTTCTTGTCCTCCATTTTTGCCACAATTTACAATAACACGATAACCATCTTGTTTAAATCCATTGTCTTCTGCAATTTGATTAATAACTCGGTAAATTTTCCCAACTATTGCTTCATCTTCTTTTTCTAAATGTGCTAAAGAAATGATATGTTTTTTTGGTATAACTAAAATATGAATAGGAGCAGCTGGATGAATATCATAAAAAGCCAAAATCTCCTCATCTTCATAAACTTTCTTACATGGTATTTCACCCTTAATTATTTTACAAAATAAACAATCTTCCATTTTTTCATTCCTTTCTTTTTAGCAGAAATTTAACAAAAAGGGACTAAAGAACACTTCTTAAAATCCCTCCTTCTAAACTCCTTACAATCTAAAATCTTTTATTTAACTAAAATTGCTTTAATTCTTCTAATTCCAGATGAGCTAGCTTCTTCTTTTTTAATTTTAAAAGTTCCTAACTCTTTTGTATTTTTAACATGTGGTCCTCCACATAGCTCTTTTGATACATTTCCAATACTATAAACGGTTACAATATCTGGATATTTTTCAATAAACATACATTCTGCTCCAGATTGAATAGCTTCTTCTTTTTTCATTTCTTGTTTAGTTACTTCTATTCCTTCTTGTATCCATTGATTAACTAAATTTTCTATTTGTGTCTTTTCTTCTTGTGTAAGTTTATGGTCACAGTTAAAATCAAATCTCATTCTATCAACTGTGATATTAGACCCCCTTTGATGAGCATCTTTTCCGATTACTTGTTTTAATGCAGCATTTAGTAAATGGGTAGCTGTATGATAAGCAATGGTTTCTTCCGTTTGCTCTGCTAGTCCACCTTTAAATTTTTGCTCTGCTCCCATTCTTGATTTTTCTTGATGTTTTTTAAATAATTCATCAAATTCTTTTAAGTCTACTTCATAACCATGTTCAGCTGCTAATTCTTTGGTTACTTCTGGTGGAAAACCATAGGTATCATATAATCGAAATACAATTTCTCCAGCAATTTTTTTATGATTTGTTCCTTCTAATTTTTTAATTTCTTTTTCAAATTCTCTTTCTCCATGTGTTAGTGTTTTTACGAATTTATCTTTTTCTTCTAAAATAACACTTTTTAGGATGTCTTTATTTTTTTCTAAATCTGGATACATTTCTTTTAAATTATCTACATTGATTTCTATTAATGTAGATAATTCTTCTAAATTAATTTCCAATTTATTTAAATGCCTAATCATTCTTCTAATTAATCTTCTTAATACATATCCTCTATCTAAGTTACTTGGTCTTCCTCCATCTGAAATAATCATCATGCTAGAGCGCAAGTGCTCTGCTATAATTCTTCTACTTTCTATATAATCTACTTTTTGCAATTGTTCCAACTTTTGCATAATAGGGCTAAATAGTTCAGTGTCAAAAGGAGTTTCTTTACCTTGTAATAACATCGTCATTCTCTCTAAGCCTAAACCAGTATCTACATTTTTTTTGGCTAATTTGGAATAACCATTTTTATCTTTAAAGTATTCCATAAATACATTGTTCCATATTTCTACATATTTTCCACAATCACAAGATGGCTCACAGTCTGATGAACAAGCTGGCTTTCCTGTATCATAAAACATTTCTGTATCTGGTCCACATGGTCCTTCCTCTCCTGCAATCCACCAATTATCGTCTTTTCCATAAAAGTAAATTCTTTCTTTTGGTATTCCTACTTTTCCCCAAATCTCGGCTGATAAGGTATCTCTTGGACAATCTTCATCTCCTGCAAAACAAGTTACTGATAGCTTTTCGACTGGAATTCCTAATTCTTTGGTTAAAAATTCATAACTCATGGCAATAGATTCTTCTTTAAAATAATCCCCTAATGACCAGTTTCCTAGCATCTCAAAGTAGGTCAAATGACGATTATCTCCTACTTCTTCTATGTCATTTGTTCTAACACATTTTTGGTAATCGGTTAATCTTGTTCCTTCTGGATGTTTTTCGCCTAATAAATAGGGTACTAATGGTTGCATGCCTGCTGTTGTGAATAATACAGATGGGTCATTTTCTGGTATGAGTGGTGCAGATGGTATAACAGCATGTCCATGTTTTTTGAAAAAGTCCAAGTATTTGTTTCTAATTTCGATTGCTTTCATAGTTTTCTCCTTTTTATTTTTATTTCTTACGAAATTATACATCAGATACTGGAAAAAATCAAGATATTGTAATCGAGCAAAATATAATGTAACTTTTAATCATTCCATGCTTCTGTCCCATAATATACGCCTACTTTATTTTCTATAAATTTTGCATTTTCTTTACTTGCTTTTATTAATTCTTTCATAGACATATCTGTCTTTCCAAATTGCTCTGTTATAACATTTTTGTTAGCTCCAACAGGATTTTCTTCAGGTGTTACATTGGTAGCAATATTTTCATAGAAAGCTTGTGCATCCCAATTTGGAAGTACCTCACCTTTATTATGAAAAAAGGTACAATTCTTTATTTGAAATTTTGGAAATCCTCCATATAAATAGGCTCCCGTATTAGGGCCAATTACCCTAAAAAATACATTATATACTTTTCCAGAGCAACTACAAAATATTCCAACATTTGGTCCTCCCCAACTGTCTGGCTCGGTAGGAGTAAATTCAAAACATAAATTCTTTAATATTACATCTGCTCCTAACATAATTGCTGGACGTCTCCAACCTGCACCATCATCTTTGGCATTATAACGAATAATGGTACCACTATTTTCTCCACAAATAGTAATATCTTTTCCATCTGCTAATAATCCAACTGATATTAAATCGTTTGTATTAGGAACAAAAGTAGGAGTTAACGTATATTCCCCTGCTAAAATTTTTATAATATCACCATCTTGTGAAACATTAACTGCATTTTGTATATCTGTATATGGCTTTGAAATAGTACCATCTTGACCTGCCATATTTCCTTCATTTGCTACAAAAATAGTACGTCCTATTTTTAAGGTATTAGTGGATTCTTTTCTATTTCCAGCTTTATCATATACAATCACATAAACTTCATATCGATTTGAATTTATTTCATTGTTTAGTATATAATTTGACTCCAAACTCTCATATTTTGTTCCATTAATATAGTATTCATATTTTCCTATTCCACTTTTTACACTCTCTTCATTTTCTTCTGCATCTTCTGCATCAACCATTATTTTAACTTTATTATCATTGGTCATTGCCTTACTAATAGAAAAATCTAATGGTTCTACTTTATCGATTATTTTTATATTTATTATTTTTGTTTTTCTTTCTCCTGCTGAATCTTCTACTACAAATTCATAACTTCCGTTTTTTGTTAAGCAAAACGTTCCATCATCTTTTTTGCTTACATTATCATTTATACATTGTATATTTGTTATACTTCCATTTGTAGAACCCGCATGTATGGTAAGAGTTATTTCTTGATTGGTATATCCTTTTGGATCTAATTGATAACGAAAACTGATTCCTTCTATTTTTCCTTCTATTGTTACACTTAAATTTTTATCTATCTTATATTCATATCCTTTATATTCACCAGTAATTTCATCCTCATTTAATTGGATTGTTATTTCATTTAGTTTTTTTGATAATTCTTCATAATATTCATTTCCTAGTGTTTCTAATGTTACTTTATTTCCTTTTTCGCCTTCTTCTATTTGTATTTCCATAATTGCCATTTCTATTTCTTCTTTTAATTGTGCTTTTATTGTCTCTTCTTGTGCTTTACTTGCTTTACTTAATATCCCATTTTCTCCTGTTAAGGTTGTAAGGGTTATTCCTACTAAAATTAATAATATTATGATTGTAATAATTAATGCTATTAATGTAATTCCTTTTATATTTTTCATTTGTTTCCTCCTTTTTTGTTTTAGTATTCTTTTATTTGTTATTGGTACTTTTTGCATTTTACCAACAAAGTAAAATTACGTCAACATGTTATAATATTATTTATGTTATTACTAGTTACCGTTCACTACTAGCACCATTCAAACTTGCAAAAGACTAGAATAACAATATTTATTCGGATTTTCGGTTACCCTACATGACGCTAAGAAATATTAAAAATACAGCTGAACGATAGCCGAAAACAGGACCCTTTCATCTGTATTTTAAATATTTCTAAAGCTATTTCGGTCACATTCAAATCCTCAAAAATATTGTTATTCTAGTCTTTTGCAAGTTTGAATGGTGTTAGTAGTGAACGGTAACAATAAATTAAATAATCCAAATTATAACATATTGACATAATTTTAATTCATTCATACAATAACAATATAAATTTAAAATAAGGAGAATTCAAATGAAGAAAATAGCAAACCTTTCAAGTGCAAAAACGAATTATACAGGTATTACACTAATTGCATTAGTTATCACCATAATTGTGCTATTAATATTAGCAGGAATAACAATTGCAACCTTAACTGGAGAAAATGGAATCTTACATAAAGCTACCCAAGCTGAGGAAAAAACAGAACAATCACAAGCAAAAGAAAAATTAGAATTAACTTTATTAGACTTGCAAACCGAAAAATCTACCAATTCAAATTATAATGAAAACGAATTTATAGATGATGCCTTACTATCTGCTGATATGCAAGTAGATGAAGATATTATAACAGTAGATAATTATCAATTCCAAATTGATCGAACGGTTCCTAAAATAGTAAATGAATTAGGAAAAGCTACTGAGCAAACTTTGTTAATGCCTGTCATAAGAAAAATATATGCAGAAGAAGGGCATACACAAATTCATGTAAAAATAGAACTAAAAAATATAGAAGGAACTACCTTAACCTATATCATACAAAAAGAAGGTGAACTAGTAGAAAAAGAAAGAATTGAAAATCAAACAGAATTCGAACACACTTTTAAAAATTTAGAACTTAACACAAAATATAAAATAACCATCGAAGCTACCAATGAATATGGAACAAGAACAAGAAATATTACTATATCAACCAAAAAACCAAGCATTCAATTAAGTGACACTTCCCTACGATTAAAAATAGATGAAACAAAATTGTTAACTTATACTATTATCCCAGAAACTACTAATAAAAACATAAAATGGACAAGTAGTAATTCTAATGTTGTAACAGTAGACGAAAATGGATTACTAACAGCCATTAAAGAAGGAAAAGCAACCATAACAGCCTTATCAGAAGATGATAGTTTGGAATCTGCAATTTGTATGATTGAAGTTGTTAAAACTGTTTATCTCATACAAGATGGACAATTAAATCAGAATATTTTGGGTAGTTGGAATCCTTTTTTCCTTAATAAAACTGATTCTTTTGTCACCTATCCAAAAAATGGTATATCTATACAGTGTTCACATGCTAATAATAGAGTTGGTATTTATTCTACTAATAAAATTGATGTAACAGATATTAATTCTATTACTACTAATATATCCCTACGTAATAATTATTTTAACGCAACAACCATAACCTCATCCTTATATATTGGTTTATGCTCTACTATTGATAATACAGTAACTAATTTCGAACGATATGTATCAAAATCTACCAAAGCAAATTCTACTCAAAACTATGAATTAAATTTAGATACTAAAGACTTGCAAGGAGAATATTATTTAAAAATAGTAGCTACCCATGGAAATGAATATCATGCTTATAGTGTTTTTGCAACAATTTTTAACATGGTTGCCTGGAAATAAAAATAGAACTTTTCCTACCCAATAAAAAATTAAAATCGCTTTAATTTTGATAATTAAAAGCGATTTTAATTTTTAAATTTTTAATTTCCTGCTGTGTATTTCATTGCCCAATATCCTGTTAGTTGTTTTCCATCAAATTCGAACGCTTTTGGTATTTGATAACCTATCCCTGTTTGTGTGGAAGTAGCATCAATAAATCTAACTTCTGTTCTTCCTTGTTCTGGCTGTTTTTGCTGGCTACTTGTTAGTTTAAATTCATATTTTGGTATCCATGTATAGTAGATTTGTTTCCCATTTGCCTCTACCATAATATTAGCCCATTTGCTATTTTTGTAATCATACCAATCCTTAGTTGGCTTTTTGTTAATCCAATTTCCTGGTGTTAGGTTGTCTTGTTCGTTTACTTCTAAATATCTAGTTCTTTCTACTATAAAGCCGTTCATCTAATTTAGGTGTACACAAGTACACGCCATTTACCAATCATAGTCTCCATTTCTAATTTCAATACTTTCTAGTTCTTCCATTTCTAGTATTTTAATTCCTAATTCTTTACACCATTGTTCTTGTTTTTTATTATTTGGTATTTTTGGATTAGAAGCATAACAAATTTCTCCTTTATAAACAACCACATAGTCTTTTGCCTCTTTTTTTATGTTTTCTATTATATCATTTATAGAAATGGTTACATCATTTTCTTCAATATCCAATATTATACCTTGTTCAATTGCATTTTTTAATGGTTCTCCTGAATTAATGGGATATGTATCTGTAGTCATATCTTCCATAATTCTCCATGAAACATATAGATTTACTTTTTCTCTATATTCCCCCATGTTATTTTTGAATTTAGCTTCCTCTGCTTTGGCTAATAATCCATCTTCTCCCATTATCATGCCAATTCCTATTCCTGCTAGTATTAATAATACAATTATAGTAATAATCAATGCAATTAATGTGATTCCTTTTTCTTTGCTACTCTTCATCTATTTCTCCCTATTTATGATTTCCAAAATTGAAATTTCTTTTTATATTCCTTTACCACATACTGCTACACCTCTACTGTAATATTCTTGACTATAATATTGGGTCGTGTAGCCAAAAATACCACTTATACCACGAACAAGAATTGGCTCATTTGCGACAACCAAACTACCTGGTGTTGCTAAATGCCAACCACGACATCCTGGATTTATATCTGTAGCATTTCCCAAAGCATCTCCTGCTTTTGCTAATCTATCCCCATAAGCATCATAATATTTTGCATTTATTTTTGTGAAATATCTACTTTCATATACTCCTGCTACCATTTCTCGATGTGCTGTATTTAACATTACACCTGTTTTATTTCCTGTTGTTGATGTAATAGCATTATCATTGCTTGGATTTCCATATCCTGATGCAGAAAGAATCGCTATAGCTCCATATTCTGTACTCCTCATCATGTGTACATCAATATTATTACTTCCACTAGAAGCTGTTAAGTCATCATTTAATGTTTCTGAAAGTCCCATACCTTGTCCACTTTGTTCCATTTCTCTGAATTCTCTTGCCCAAGTTTCACCTGTTTTAATATCTTTATATTGTGTATTAGGATTTGCTTGTAAAGCTGCTTCTACGGTGCTAAAACTACTTACTATTGTTATAATTGTTGTAATCATAACAAAACTTACTATTTTTAATTTTTTCATATTTTCTTCACCTTTCTTTTTTTATTCTTATTTTATTGATAAGTAAAAATTATGTCAATAATTTATAGTCTGATTGCTTTAATTTTAGGTTACAGTTCACTAAAAATAAATTAGATGATTCAAAGACAACAATACTATTCTGAATATGAAAATGGAAGAAGAACTCTTCCCCTTCAACACTTAATAACATTAGCCAATATTACAATACTTCAATAGATTATTTAGTTGGATTATCCAACGAAAAACATGTAAAAAAAAACAAGTTCGCACTTATTTAAAAAAGGGAAACTTGTTTTTTATATAACTATATATCCATTTGACTACCTAAAAATGTTGCTGCTGATTGAGCAACTTTTTTCTCAACATCATTCATTTTACCATTTGGCTCTTTTGACATTAATATAACTGTACCTATTGTATCTCCATTAGAAACAATAGGATATACTATTTGTGCATTATTTTTTCTTTCTTGCGTATCATTTTTAGTAATTGGTATTGCCACATTACTATTTTCTGTACTGGTATAAATTTCTTTATCTTCCATCAATTGTTCTAATTGTGTACTAATATCTTGTTCTAAAAATTCTTTTTTAGAACCTCCTGATACTGCTATAATAGTGTCTTTATCTGTTATACATGCAATGTGACCAGTTGTTTTAGATAAAGTTTCTGCATAACCTGCAGCAAATTCTGAAAGCTCACCAATTGGAGAATATTTTTTTAAGATTACTTGCCCTTCTCTATCTGTAAATATCTCTAATGGATCCCCTTCTTTAATTCTTAATGTTTTTCTTATTTCTTTTGGAATAACTACTCTTCCTAAATCATCTATTCTTCTTACAACTCCAGTTGCTTTCATATTTTTCCTCCTCGTCATAATTTTGTTTATAATTTTATTATGACAATTTAGGAAAAAATTATACATCAAAATTTCAAAAAGTTAATTCTCTTCTTCTATTTCTATTGTTTTATCCTCTTTCTTTGGTAAAAACGTAATTCTATATTTATCCAATATATACCCCATATCTTTTGAAAACTCTTTTAACATAACAATCTTAATCGTTGGATCTTTTCCTTTTAAGTAATCATCAATTATTTGTTTTAGTTGCTTAATATTTTTCATTTCTGGCTCAATTTGTTTTGGGTAACGATTAGCCCTGTCAATTAACTTTTCTTTTATTAGTACAATATCTTCATTACTAGCACAAGAAATTCTTTGGAACAATTGGAAAGGATCATAATATTTAAAAATAGGTAGACTCATACATTCTTTATCAAACTTCTCATAAAATTGTTCCATTTTCATTGGAATACACTTCATAATTTCTTCTGCCTTTTCTTTATACATCTTATCTAACAATTGATCATTTAGCATATTAAAGTGTTTCAAAATATCTGCCATATCTTCTTCTACTTCTTCAATTGCAATTTTTCCTAGTTCTTCTTTTGGATTTGGACAATATTCAGAAGATAAAGACGCAATATTCATACCATTAAAAAACGAACTTCTTAGATTTTTTAAGTCATATTCAATTAATCCTTTTCTTGAAAAATAACTAAAATAAGCAAATAATTTTACCGTATCAATTAAACTTAATTTTCCTTCTTTCACATCTCCCATTACTTCTTCTATAATGGTGTCAAATTGATCATCTGATATTTTCCAATATTCTTCTGTTAATAATCTCTTGTATCCTGGTAAGTTTTCTGTGTCTACTGTATTTCTAATTGTTTCCATGTTTTCTTTAAATAATTTCATATCAAAAATACGGGTTCGAATGTAATATTCTATAAATTTAAAGAAACGATATTCCGATTTAAAATTATAATAATAATTGTTATCAAATTCTTTAATATAGAATTGTCTATTATCCATTAAGATTCTAGAAGATACCAAAATAGATTTATATTCTTCATTATCTTTAATGTTAATAAATTTATCTTTTGTAATTTTTCCAGCTTTAATTTCAAAAGAAATAGCTATGGTAAATATCAACATCGTTTGCATAACTCTATGGTTAGTATTGGGATAAGATTTATTTACCATCTCATAGATTTTTTTAAAGTCATTTAAAGCATGTTTCAAAATTCTTAAATTTCTTGTTCCACTCTTATGAAAAGTCGATATAATCAATCCTGTATTTTCCCTTAAAAATCGAATTAATTCTGGATTATTTTCATAACGCATCAAAATTCCATTTATAATATAGTCAAATTTAGGAGCATATTCAAAAGTTTCACCTATCAATTTTTCTTTAATTCTCTCATAATCATTGGCTTTATCAAAAACATGTTCAATTTTATCTTGAATTTTCTCTACCATTGGCTTGTCTGATTTGTTTAGTTCATCTTGTTTATCTAATAAATAAGTTGCAATAAAAGTTTTCATTTCAAGATTGGAACTTTTTAATTTAGTAGAAAGCTCTTTTTCATTACAAATAATAATGGTTTTAATATGATCATGTTCTACAAAATTATTGATATATCCTAGTATATCTATAACATCTACATTGGCTCTTTCTAGGTCATCAAAACATAGTACTTTATCATCTGTAGAAAAGAATTCGCCATAATCTACTCTATCTCCATTTTGCGTAACACCAAAAAAATTCGCCATATCAATTCCTGTTTTGGCATACTCTGGAATGGCAGTTTGACCATTGGCATCCATAAATTTTCTTAAATTCTTGTCCATCAATTGTGTTGTTTCAATAAATATTTTTTTGCTGATTTCCTCTAAATTTGAAATTCCATACAAAGACATATAAATGGTAGTATATCTTTTTCCATTTAGTTGCAAAGATTCAATTTTTTTTCTAATTTTATTATTCCAAAAATGGGTCTTTCCAGAACCCCATTCTCCATTAATCATAATCGCATAATCTGTATAATCTGATCTTACATAGTCTAATATGCTTTCTACTAAATCTTCCATTTGTTCCCTTCCTATCTAAATAATTTTTTGAATGATTTTGGATATCTAAAAAAAATCATGATATTAGAATTTTTCTTCTAAGATAAAATAAGAAATTCTTCATGATTTTTGGACTTTCGTCCCCAAAATCATCCTCTAATCTTTTGCTAATGTTAAAACTCCTATTTGCTTAGGATTGGCTTGTTTTAAAGTTTTGCTACATTCATTAACCGTACTTCCTGTTGTATATATATCATCTATTAACAAAATTTTTTTATTTTCTAGTAATTTTGTTTTTTCTATTTTGTAAACACCTTGTATGTTTTTTTCTCTTTCTTCTTTATTTAATTTACTTTGTTCCACAATATTTTTGGTTTTGAAAAGGCATTGACTATTATAATCAATTCCTACTTTTTTTGCTATTTCTTTTCCAATTAGCTCACTTTGATTATAACCTCTTTCTTTTCTTCTTTTTTTACTAATGGGAACTGGTATAATTGTATCATAACATTTTAAGATTTTAAAGAATTTTTTGTTTTTTAATAAAAAATTTACAATTGTTAAATATAAATAAGATTTTTCATTAAATTTGTAATTGATAATTATTTTTCTTATCATACCCTGATATTTAAAAATATATAAATGTTCTTTAAAATAATAATTACTATTTTGATTTTCTTCGATTTTAAATTCTGCTTGTTCTTCTAATTTCTTTTGACATTTGTTACATAAAAAATTGGATGTTAACTTTCCACATATTCCACAAATTGGTGGATAAATTAAATTGATTATTTGATTTAAAATTTTATTTCTCCTTTTCTTTTTATTAGGAATCTCAATAACATGCTTATCAATCAGTATAATTTTTGTTACCGTTCACTAACTTGATTTATTATAAAAAATATATAAACTTTTCGATTAAAATAATAGGTCAGTAAACTGTAACAATTTTTAATTCTTTTCGTTACAGTTCACTACTAGCACCATTCAAACTTACAAAAGACAACAATAACAATATTTATTTTCAGCAAACTGTAACTTCTTTTCTCTTCAATATTTTTCATACTTTGAGTTTATAGTTATCTTCTACTATTCTAAATGATAGAAATTACAATATTACCATTTTGATTGAATGGTAACATTACAAAATAAAATATTATCTTAGTTACCAATCATCATTATTTTGTTTCTTTTATGACTTTCATTTTATAATCTAATCCTGTATTTCGCTTTTTTACTTCTACATTTTGAATCATATAATCTACTACATTTTCAAATCCCACCATGACTAATAATTTTTTGGCTCTTGTTATTCCTGTGTAAAGCAAGTTTCTAGTTATTAACATTGGTGAAGCTGGTGGAATAACCATAATTACTACATCAAATTCACTTCCGTTGGGATTTATGAATAGTTATGGCATAACTATGCTCAATTTGGTCCAAATCTGAAAATTGGTACCATGCTATTTTTTCATCATCAAATTTTATTTCAACTTTCTTTTCTTTTTCATTAATCTTTGTTATTGTCCCTATTTCTCCATTAAAAACTCCGCTTCCCATTTCTTTTTTAGTAGAGATTTGTTTTTCCCAATAGATGTCATAATTATTTTTAATTTGCATAACTCTATCGCCTGCCCTAAAAACAGCACCCATACTAGCTTTTTCCGATAAATCATGAATATTAGGGTTTAATTGTTGTTGCAAAGCTTTATTTAATTCTTTTGTTCCCAATATTCCCTTTTTAGTTGGCGATAATACTTGTATATTTTGAAAAAAATCATAATCTCCATAATTTTTCAATCTTCCTGTACATAAAGAAATAACTTCTGCTAACATTTTTTCTTGATTGTTTCCTTTAATAAAGAAAAAATCTTCTTTTATTTTGTCTAAATTCTTTTCTTCTTCTTTTTTTAAAAATCCTTCTCCTTGATTGACTCTATGGGCATTTAATATAATCTTACTTTCAGCTGCTTGTCTAAAAATTTTGTCTAAATGAATGGTAGCAATTTGTTCTGAATGAATTAAATCCTTTAATACACTTCCTGGTCCAACAGATGCCAATTGATCTTCATCGCCAACTAATATTAGCTTGGTAGATGGATAAATACATTTTAACAAATAGTTCATTAAAAACATATCTACCATTGACATCTCATCTACAATAATCAAATCTCCATCAATTGGTGCCCCCTCATAGTCTGAAACATTTTTGTATAAACTATCTTCATCAAATTTTCCAATTTCTAATAATCGATGTAACGTAGATGCTTCTTTTCCTGTTGTTTCTGTCATTCTCTTTGCTGCTCTTCCTGTTGGTGCACAAAGAACTACTTTTTTTCCTTTTTGCTCATAAATTTCAATAATTGTTTTAATAATTGTCGTTTTTCCTGTTCCTGGTCCTCCTGTAATAATTGTTACATTATTATCATTGATTAATTTTATGGCTTCTTTTTGCTTTTCAGACAATTCTATACTTGAAGTTTCCTCTTCTTTTTTTAATTCCTTATCTATCTCCATAATTTTTTTTACATTTTTAGCTTTTTGTAGTCTATCAATTCGAATGGCTATTTCCGCTTCTGTATGAAAAAAAGATTTTAGATAAATATAGTCTTCTCCTTCTCTGTCTTCAACTACAATCTCTTCTTTTACATTTAAATTAATTAAACCGTCTTCAACATTTTCACTAGTTACATCTAAAAGATCGATAACAAATTCCAATAAATTGGCTTTTAGTACACAAGTATGTCCATTATAGGTACTTCTAATTAAGCCATATTTAATACCACTTGTAACTCTTCTTTCATTATCATAATTAATCCCTAAATCAAGTGCCATTTTATCTATTTGTTTAAAATCAACACCTTTAGCAATATCAATTAATATATAAGGATTAGCCTCAATTTGTTCAATAGCATTTGTACCAAGTAAATCAAATACTTTTTTGGCATGTTCTGCACCAATTCCAAATCTCTCTAAAAAACCTACTATTTGCCAAACTTCCCAATTTTGTATAAAAGTCTCTGACATTTCTAAAGCTCTACTCTCTGAAATCCCCTTTACCTCTGCTAATCTCTTTGGCTCATATTTAAAAATATGAATGGTTTCATCTCCGAATTTTTTGATAATTCTCTTGGCTATCATCTCTCCAATTCCCTTTATATTGCCATTTGCTAAATATCTTTCTAAAGCTCCTAAAGTTTGTGGCATCATCTTTTCAAAAGTATCAATTTTAAACTGTCTCCCATATTCCTTATGCTCCACAAACTTTCCAATTAATTTTAGACTATCACCTTCGTGTATGAATGGTAAATAACCTACTACTGTAGTAGTTTCTTCTTCTGTTTCAAAATCTGCTATTGTATAACTATTTATTTCATTTTTATAAATAATTCCTTGTACTTCTCCAGTAATTTCCATCTACTTTTTTATTTCTCCTTCTTAGTCTTGTCTATTACTATATTTTATACTATATCACAAATATCTGTTTTTCTCAATTAAATCACGAAAATTTCACATTAAACTTTATTTTTTCATACACATATCACATTTTGATAAAAAAACTTTTTTAATAAAATCCATTCAAAAAAGTCCCTAAAAAGAAACTTTAAAGCATTATTTTTTAACTTTCATCAACATTATCAATAATATCTTTACACTCTTTCCAAGTAGTAACCTTTAAACAATCATACTCCATTTCCATTTTTTTGGCAATTTCCTTAGTCCTATCCGTTGACTTTAAATCTGCTACAATAATATTTTTCAAATAATCCTCTTTTCCATACAATATCTTGAATAAACTTGACCTTAAAAACCCTTCCACTTTTTCCTCTTGATTTTTCACTGCTATAATCAAATAAATCCCATCTGACTGAAGGTTTGTATATGTAAATAAATTAACAATTGTCTTTATAATTTCAAAAAAACCATAAATGGCAAGTGTCCAAAAAATGGTATTTAAGATAAACTCCATGACTTCTTAGCCTCCTCTATGGTCTTATTATATGTTTTTCTTATTAAATTGTGCGTGGTGTGTTTGGGGACAGGCACCAGTTACCCCTAAATGTGTTTTTGGGGACAGGTCTAAACTACTTAAAAATGATATAAACATGCTTTTTTAAAAATATCAAATTAGCTAAAGTTCTTTATTCGTACACAAAATAGAACCAAACGATAAGTTCGTATCTCTCCTCAATTACTCAAAAAGAGGGAAACAGACTTGTCCCAAAAAACACATTTAGGGGTAACTGGTGCCTGTCCCCAAACACACCCCAACACATCCAAACAAAAAAAGCCACCATGTTGTTTGGTGGATTTTTTCTTGTTTATAATATTTGAGATTTAGATAAGTTGTAAAATTG
Organism: Clostridia bacterium; assembly: GCA_022795075.1. Taxonomy (GTDB): domain Bacteria; phylum Bacillota; class Clostridia; order TANB77; family CAG-508; genus CAG-269. The sequence goes on from JAAWGB010000018.1 coordinate 29,044, forward strand.
CAACTTCTGCTCCGTCTCCTCTTCTTGGTCCTGCTTTGATGATACGTGTGTATCCTCCTACATTTTTGCCTGCATATTTTGGAGCTATTTCATTGAATAGTTTTGATGGTAAATCAATGTTGTTTCCTTCGCTATCTTTTACTTTGTTTACTTTTCTCATGATTTTTCTTCTAGCATTTAATCTTGTTGGCATGTCTTTTTGTCTTTTTTCGGTTTTTTCTTCTTTTACTACTTTTAAGTATTCTTTACCATTTTTACTTTTTACTAATTCTGTTTCTTTGTTTCCTTTTGCATCTAATTTAGCTTTTACTACTTTAACATCTACCATTTCAAAGTTGTCTTTTTCTTTAATAGCAAGTGATATGATGCTATCTGCAATAGATTTTACTTCTTTTGCTCTTGCTAATGTTGTTTCTACTTTTCCATGCATAATTAAGTCTGTTGTTAAAGTTTTTAACATTGCCATTCTTATGTCTGTTGTTCTACCTAATTTTCTATTTGTAGCCAATTTTTTCACCTTCCTTTAACTTTTTAAACATTCTTGTTCTCTATTTGTATTATTCGTCTTCAGTAGCAAAATCTAATCCTAATGAATGTAATTTTGCTGTTACTTCGTCAAACGATTTTTTACCTAAATTTCTTACTTTCATCATGTCAGTTTCAGATTTATTGGTTAAATCTTCAACTGTGCCAATTCCAGCTCTTTTTAAACAGTTGAATGATCTTACTGATAGTTCTAATTCTTCAATTGACATTTCTAGTACTTTTTCTTTTTTTGATTCTTCTTTTTCAATCATAACTTGAGTATTTTTTGTAGCTTCTGATAAGTCAATAAATAATTCTAAATGTCCTGTCATTACTTTTGCTGCTAAACTTAATGCTTCATGCGCTTTTATACTTCCATCTGTCCATACTTCAATTACTAATTTATCATAGTCTACCATTTGTCCTACTCTCGTATTTTCTACTTGATAGTTAACTTTTTTTACTGGTGTATAGATAGAATCGATTGGAAGTACTGATATATCCTGATTTGCTTTTTTATTTTTGTCAGCAGAATTATATCCTCTTCCTCTATCTGCTGTCATTTCCATTTTTAGGTTTCCACCTTCAGAAATGGTAGCAATATGTAATTCTGGGTTTAAGATTTCGACAGTTCCATCTGTGATGATGTCTGCTGCTGTTACTTCTCCTTCTCCCTTGACGTCAATTCTTAAAACTTTTTCTTCGTTTTCGTCAAATTTTAATCTAACATTTTTCAAGTTAACAATGATTTCAGGTACATCTTCTACTATGTTTGGAATTGTAGAAAATTCATGTAATACTCCATCTATTTTTACGCCTGTTATACTACAACCTGGAAGTGATGAAAGCAAAATTCTTCTTAAAGAATTTCCTATCGTTACTCCATAACCTCTTTCTAATGGTTCACATACAAATTTTGCATAGTTATTTGCATCATCTACTTCTAGACATTCAATATTTGGCTTTTCAAATTCTATCATTCTTACCTCCTAAATTTTAGGAATATTTTTCCCAAACTTTTTAAAAAATTTATAGGCCTTTTCGTAAAATTCTTAAAGTTTTTATATCACTTTTTTGTTTACTTTTTACCTTATTATTTTGAGTAAAGCTCTACTATTAAATGTTCTTCGATTGGAATATCAATATCTTCTCTAGCGGCTAATCTAATAACTTTTCCAGTTACATTTTCGCTATTTTTTTCTAACCATGCTGGTATTGGTCTTTTACTTGATTCTTCTACATTTATTTTGATAGTAGCATTTCCTTTTTTACTTTCTCTTATTGTGATAACATCTCCTGCTTTTACTAAGTAAGATGGAATATCAACTTTTTTACCATTTACTTCGAATTGTGCATGATTTACAAATTGTCTTGCTTGTGCTCTAGATGTTCCAAATCCTAATCTATAAACAACATTGTCTAATCTACTTTCTAATATTTGTAATAAGTTTTCACCTGTTACTCCTTTTTTATTAGAAGCCATTTCAAAGTATTTTCTAAATTGTTTCTCTCCTACTCCATAATATGCTTTTGTTTTTTGTTTTTCTCTTAACTGTGTTCCGTATTCAGAAAGTTTTGCTCTTTTTTGTCCATGTTGTCCTGGTGCATAGTTTCTTCTTGAAATACTACATTTATCGGTATAACATCTTTCACCTTTTAAGAACAATTTTTGTCCTTCTCTACGGCATCTACGACATTGCTCGTCTTTATATCTTGCCATTATTTTTTACTCCTTTCACTTTTTTAAGACTATACTTCATATGTTTGATTGTATAGATTCTCTTCAACACATAATCTGTTTTCCAAAATGTATTTTACACTCTTCTTCTTTTTGGTGGTCTACAACCATTATGTGGGATTGGTGTTACATCTTTAATACTACTTAATTCTAGTCCAGCTGTTTGAAGAGCACGAATTGCTGCTTCTCTACCTGAACCTGGTCCTTTTACAAATACTTCAACTGATTTTAATCCATGTTCCATAGCAGCTTTAGCAGCTGTTTCTGCAACTTGACCTGCTGCATATGGTGTACTTTTTCTAGATCCTTTAAATCCTAATTCTCCAGCACTTCCCCATGAAATTGCATTTCCTTGTGTATCTGTAATTGTAACGATTGTATTATTAAAACTAGAATGAATATGTGCTGCTCCTTTTTCAATGTTTTTTCTATTTCTTCTAGCTACTTTTTTAGTTGTTACATTTTTAGCCATTTTGCTTTTTCCTCCTTATTCAAAATTTCATCTTGAACTTTTTTTATATCTTCGCATAATTTACATTATAAATCAATTTTATATTGGGAAATTGATTAGAATTGGTATATTGTGCATTTGGTGATACTGTTAGCTTAGCTATTACAGTATCAGTATGCAAGTGAATTTGTATTCATTTACAACCTTTTTTAATTTAGCTGAAAGTGTACATTGGTACATCGACGTTTTTAATTTTACAATCTTACTTTCGTTCAATTGCATAAGCTATCTGTAATTCGCTTCCCTCACACAGCTAACTTAAAATGTACAAGATTCCGATTATAATCGATTTCTACTATTTTTTGCTCTTACTAACCAACTTTCTAGGACCTTTTCTAGTTCTAGCATTTGTTTTGGTTCTTTGACCTCTAACTGGAAGACCTTTTCTATGTCTTAATCCTCTGTAGCATCCAATTTCAGTAAGTCTTTTGATGTTAAGAGCAACTTCTCTTCTTAAGTCACCTTCAACTGTATACTCTTCATCCATAACTTTTCTAATGTCATTTACTTGGTCATCTGTTAAATCTTTAATTCTAGTATCTAAATTAATACCAGCTTTTGCAAGAATTTTTCTAGAACTTGATACTCCTATACCATATATGTAAGTAAGTCCTATTTCAACTCTTTTTTCTTTTGGTAAATCTACTCCTGCTATACGAGCCATATTTTTTTGCACCTCCAAATTATTTATCATTCATTCTATTTTGTTTGTCCTAAAATAATAAAGGTGAAATGCACTGGTGTTTACCCCAGCCTCTTTAAAATTTCAGAACAATCTATATAAACACAAATTTGATATGGAAATCCTTTAAAGGGTTTCACAGCCGCTACCGAATTTTGTGTTTTTAACATGTTAAGGAATTAACCTTGTCTTTGTTTGTGTTTAGGGTTTTCGCAAATAACTCTAATGACACCTTTTCTTTTTATAATTTTACACTTGTCACATATTTTCTTTACAGATGGTCTTACTTTCATTTTTTGCACCTCTCTTTCAAATGTCAGTGGACTTCTTTTTTTAGTAAGTTTCTAAAATAAAAACATCACTTTTGTTAGTTTAACATTTTAAGTTTTATGGTCCTCTGTACGATATATTTTAGTGGGTTAATTTTAACAATTTTATTTTGCTCTCCAAGTGATTCTTCCTTTTGTTAAATCATAAGGTGATAACTCAACTTTCACCTTATCTCCTGGTAAAATTTTGATATAATTCATTCTTAATTTCCCAGATATATGAGCTAATATTTGATGTCCATTTTCAAGTTCTACTTTGAAGTTTGTATTTGGTAACGATTCTACAACCGTTCCTTCTACTTCAATAACATCTTCTTTTGCCAATTCTTTCTCCCTCCTTAAAGAGCTTTTCATTGATTTTAGGGCAAAATATCGCTATTTTGCTTTTTAACTTCTGTATTATACATCATTTTTAAAGTATTGTCAATATTTCTGGCTCTTTTTCTGTAATTAAAATTGTATTTTCATAATGAGCTGCCAAACTACCATCTTCTGTAACAATTGTCCAACCATCTTCTAATTCTAAAATATTGGGTTTTCCTGCAATTACCATAGGTTCTATGGCTAATGTCATACCTGGTTCTAAACGAATACCTCTTCCAGCTTTCCCATAATTCGGAATTCCTGGATCTTCGTGCATTTGCTTACCAATTCCATGTCCTTGAAATTCTCTTATTACAGCATATCCTTGTGAATGTACATATTCTCCAATAGCATGACATACATCACCAATTCTATTTCCTGCTTTGGCATATTGAATCCCTTCAAAAAATGCCTGCTTGGTTACTTCTATCAACTCTTTTGCATCTTTAGAAGCATTTCCTACTATAAAAGTTCTTGCCGCATCGCCATTATATCCATTTTTTAAAGCCACTGTATCAATACTAACCACATCACCATCTTTTAAAATTCTATTTTTAGATGGAATTCCATGAATCACTTCATCATTAATAGATACACAAATAGAAGCAGGAAAAGGGGGCACACCTCGAATGCCAATGTCATATCCTTTTTCTGCTGGAATGGCACCCAAACTTCTCATTTTACGTTCTGCCATTTGGTCTAATTCCCAAGTTGACATACCTGGTTTTATCTTTTCTTCTAATTCTTGATAGGTCAATGCAACCACTTTGCATACTTCACGCATTAATTCAATCTCTTTTTTTGATTTAATGGTTACCACTTTAACTCGTCTCCCTTAATTCTTATATTCTATTACTTTTTTATATCTTTTATGATATCTTCTGCTACATCTTTTCCCATTCTATTAACAGATTCACTTACTACTTCTGTTCTTAGTACTCCTTTTTGCTTATAATACTCTACTAATGGGCTAGTTTGTTCTTCATAAATTTTTAATCTTTTATTGATTGCTTCTGGATTTGAGTCATCTTCTCTTTGTTTTAAAGCTGCTCCACATTTATCACATACCCCTTCTACTTTTGGTGGGTTAAGTTTTATGTTATAAGTTGTTTTACATTCTTGATTCGTACATACTCTTCTTGTTAACATTCTATCAATTAGTTCTTCTTTTGGTGTTGATAAATTAATAACTAAGTCTACTTTTTTTCCTAATTTTACTAAAATTTCATCTAATTTTTCTGCTTGTGCTGTTGTTCTTGGGAAACCATCTAATATAGCACCATCTTTTGCATCTTCTTGATTTAATCTATCTACTACCATTGGAACTGTTATTTCGTCTGGCACTAATTCTCCTTTTGATGTATATTTCTCCGCTTCTACTCCTAACTCAGTTTTTTCACTAATATTTTTTCTGAAAATATCTCCTGTAGCAATTTGTGGCCATGCAGTTTGCTTGCTTATCATCCCTGCAATGGTTCCTTTTCCTGTTCCTTGTGCTCCTAACATTATAATTACCATTTGACTTTTCTCCTATCTTATTTTAAAATTAAGATTATTTTATTTTTAGTCCTCTTAAAAAAACGCAACTAATAATCTTTATCATATTTACTAATTATGTGATTTACTTTATACTATCAACCTAAAGTTTTTCCCAAAAAGAAAAACAGTGAATGGAAAGTAATTGAAGTAGAAATTCTTAATTTATTTTATGGAAAATGTTCAAACTTGTTTTGAAAGGGTGCCATAAAATAAATTTAGAAGTTCTATGAAAA
>JAAWGB010000080.1 GCA_022795075.1 Clostridia bacterium
ATAATAGGCAAGAAAATTTTTGAAAATTATACCTATATAATGGCAATATTAGAACTTTTTAAATTAAAATAAAAACACTAAAACATAGTTAGCGTTTTTATTTTAAAAAATATATTTATTTTTACAAACATTTTCTAAACGATTCATGATAGCAATTCCTAACCCTTCTTTTTTGACTCCTTCAATCAAAATAACATCAGGACAAAGTGAAGAAATTTTATGAAGGCAAGAAAAAAGATTTTTAGAATAGTCTTCTAAATTTTCCTTAGAAGCAATTGAAATACTATGCTTATCTTTGTATAAATTTAGATGTTCTTTGCAACAAAGGATAATAGGATGATTATAATGGTTACTTAAATTTAATATCTTATCAATCATTTTATTAGTATCATCATCATAAACCAAAATAGAGTCAACATTTAGTTGGTAATGTTCCATTTTTGAACTAGGTAATGTTTGACTGATATTTTCTTCTAGTATAACATTTCCTGCAATTGATTTTATTTGTTTAGGCGTAATTGTACCAGGTCTTAAAATATGGGGGATATTGTTAATTACTTTTACAATGGTTGACTCAATACCAATTACAGTTTTTCCGCCATCAATAATATAGTCTAATTCATTATCAAAGTCTTCTATAATATCTTTTAAGTTGGTTCCACTTAATTTCCCAGAAATATTGGCACTAGGTGTTGCAATTGGAACACCAGATAATTTAACTAAATTTTGAGCAATTTCACCACCTGGCATACGAATACCAACAAAATCTGAATTGGCTGTTACAATATTGGGAATGATATTTTTTTTCTTTAAAATAATGGTTAAAGGACCAGGAAAAAAAGTTTCCATTAGTTTATATTCAAGTGAAGAAATATTGTCTGTAATTTCTTTAATCATAGTCATGTCACTTACTAACAAATTGATTGGGTTACTTCTTGGTCTTTTTTTTATTTTATAAATTTTTTCAACTGCTTTTTTATCTAAACCATTTGTTCCAATTCCATAAACTGTTTCTGTAGGGAATAGGCAAATTTTGCCGTTTCGCATTTCTTGAGCAATTTGTTTTAATTCTATTTCTTGATAGCTATTTCTTACATCTAAATAGTTTTTCATTTGGTACGCCTCTTTTTATTTATTTTTGTAATAGATCTTTATTATACCATTATTATACAATTTAATCAATATTTTGCAAAAAGTAACTAGTAGTTTCTAGTTTTTAGGATAATAATTATTAAAAAATCTTTCAATAAAAATTATTTAAATCATTAAATTTGTATGAAATAGTATTGTTTATCAGAATTTTATGATAAACTATAAGGGGAAAATTTCAAATTTTCATGAATAGATTTGGTTAGAATAAAAAGGGAGAAGATATGAAAAATGAAACAAAAAATAAAAGAAAAATTATTTGAATTATCAGACTTAAAATACAAGGAATTTCATAGTGGACTTTGTCCAGGAATAGACAATATAATAGGTGTTCGTGTGCCAATCCTTAGAAATTATGCTAAAGAATTGGTCAAACAATATGAGATAGAAGAATTATTCAAACAAATTGATCATCAATATTATGAGGAAATTATGTTACAAGGCATGTTAATTGGTTTGGAAAAAGAAGATTTTAAAAGGATATTAAATCATATTGAAAAATTTGTACCTAAGATTGATAATTGGGCAGTTTGTGATGTGTTTTGTGCAGGATTAAAAATCACGAAAAAGCATAAAGAAGAGATGTGGGAATTTTTACAAAGGTATTTGCATTCAGATAAGGAATTTGAACTTAGATTTGCTATTGTAATGATTTTAGATTTTTATATCGAAGATGATTACCTAGAAAGGATTTTTAGAATTTTTGATGGCATTTCCAGCCAAGCTTATTATGTACAAATGGCAGTTGCTTGGGCAATATCGATTTGTTTGATTAAGTTTTTTAATCAGACTTTAAATTATATGCAAATAGCAAAATTGGATAATTTTACTTATAATAAGGCCTTACAAAAGGCAATTGAATCTTATCGAATAACAGATGAGCAAAAAAATATTTTAAGAAATGTAAAGAGGGTCTAGTAAACAGCTAGACCCCCTTGGAGATTGGTTAATAAGTTACATCGAGTTACGTGATTATTAACAACAGCCACGACAGGGGCAACAATGGAACCCCTGATTATCCAGTTCGTTCTGGATAGTTGCCGCTTTTTCAAAAACGTTTCTAGCTTTTTCTGTCAGCAGATAGCCACCATCCGTTTTTTCCAACAGCTCGTTTTCGATACCTTTTTCAGCAACAGCCTCGTCGAAAATCAAGATTTCTGGAAACGTTGGGTTTGCCTTTTTGATAGCTTCCTGCCTTTCATAGGCATCTTCATTTTCGGCAAATCCTGCCACTCCCAGCTGCTTATGAATGCCAACCAAAATATTATAGATAGTTTCTTTTTGCACTTTGTAGCTTTCAGCAGCAGGATACAGGGTAAATCCACAGCCTCTTAACCGCACGTCATTCATCCGTAATTCTTTCATAGTCATTCTCCTTTCAATGCTACATTAGTATGTATCTTCTTAATTATAACATATAAATTTACATAAATCAAATATTTACCCATAAAAACAGACAAAAAGTTAACAAAAATAAAAAAACTATTTGCTAAAATAAAAATTTATGTTATAGTGTTATAGTAAAAACAAGTTGAAAATTTAGGAGGAAAAATAAATGGAAGAACCAATCGAAAAAACAGAAAAGAAGACAAAAAAAAGAAAAAAAGAAGAAGTAGAACAAAAGAAAAAAATGATAATTAGAACTTTTTTTATCATGGTAGCCATTATCTTAGTAGCATTTATTGCATTAATAGCCAATGACTATATCATATTAGACAAAAACAAAAAAACGAACTTGGTTATTAATAATCGAAATGTTACATCAAATTTAAAAAATGATGTATTAATAGAAGACAATATTATCTACCTTTCCAAATCAGATATTGCAAACTTTTTTGATAAATATATCTATGATGAAGAGCAATCCAATCAAATTATAACAACCTATGACAAAAAAATAGCTGCCATAGGTTTTGAGGAAAACACCATACAAATAAATGGTTCTAAGAAAAATATATATGCTCATGCTATCCAAAAAGGAGAAGTAGAATATTTACCAATATCAGAAATGAAAGATGTTTATGATATTGAAATACAATATATAGAAAATACAAAAGTAGTAACAATGGACTCTTTTAACAAAGAACAAAAAAGAGCGATTGTATCATCTAATTTACCAGTTAAATCATCTACAAACTTAATTGCCAAAACAGTAGACCGCATAAAAAAAGGAGATAGTGTTATTGTTGTTTCTTCTGACAAAGGATATTCAAAAATTCGAACAGAAAATGGAAAATTAGGTTATATCAAAACAGACAAATTAGAAAATGAATATATTGTTCGCGAACAAATGGAAGAAGAAAAACAAGTAGAAGGAAAAATTAATTTAACTTGGGACTATTTTTCTAAGTATGGTTCTGCACCAGATAGAAATGGAACAACGATAGAGGGAATTAATGTTGTATCACCTGCCTTTTTCTATTTAGATGAAAAAGGAAACTTTAAGGAAAATGTAGGAAGTAAAGGACAAGCTTATATTGAATGGGCACATTCGAATGGTTATAAAGTATGGCCAATGTTTTCAAATGCTGAAGCTGCAACAGAAAGTTTGTCAATTACCTCAAATATTGTTAATAGTTATGAAAAAAGACAACAATTAATTGAAAATCTTGTCAATAGTTGTGTTAAATATAAATTAGATGGCATTAATATAGATTTTGAAAATATGAAACAACAAGATAAAGACATGTTTTCTAGATTTATTATTGAATTAACACCTAGACTAAAGGAAATGGGACTAGTTACTTCTGTTGATGTAACCGCACCAGATGGGGGAGAAACATGGTCAATGTGTTTTGATAGACATGTAATAGGGGATGTAGCAGATTATATTGTGTTTATGGCTTATGATCAATATGGTGTTTCTAGTACAAAGGCAGGAACAACAGCAGGATATGATTGGGTAAATTTAAGTTTGAATAAATTTTTAAAGACGGAAGAAATTGAATCTGATAAAATTATTTTAGCAGTTCCTTTTTATACTAGAGTTTGGACAACAAATGGGGAAGGAAAAACGACTAGTAAAACGGTAGATATGAAAAATATTGATAAGGTTGTTCCAAATGATGCTCAAAAACAATGGGATGATGATTTGAAGCAAAACTATGTGGAGTATATGGATAATGGAGATAAGAAACAAATATGGATTGAGGATATGGATTCTTTAAAGGCTAAAATTTCTCTTATTATACAAAATAATTTAGCAGGTGTTGGATCTTGGCAAAAAGGAATGGAAAAAGAGGAAGTTTGGTCAATGATAAAAGAGGAACTGGATGGATAAATTATCTTAAAATATCATTCGATACTTCAATAAAATGTCAAACTATCCTAAAATTTAGAAAGATTATTCTGTCAAGCTATTTGTAATAGTAAATGTAAGGAAGTATTTCAGGCACCTCTCAAAGACGACACTTTGAGATTCTCCTAAAATACTTCCTAACATTTTCTAATTACGAAATACTTT